>CAZJMM010000117.1:0-4348 GCA_964547155.1 uncultured Dehalococcoidaceae bacterium
TGGGGCGGGGTGTAGCGCAGCCTGGTAGCGCACCTGAATGGGGTTCAGGTGGTCGCCGGTTCAAATCCGGCCACCCCGACCATAGGCACAAAATCCAGTGGATAGACCACCTGAGTCGCCAGAAAAGCCAAGGGTGACTAAATCTGGTCTAGGCCACCTGGATCGACAGAAATTGAGGCGGGTCCGCAAAATGAGCAATGGTTATACCCATCAAGAGTCAGGCACCATTTGGGACATCCCTCATATCCCTTGCGGAAGGGTTCGTGCTGACGAAGCAAACCGAGGGCAAAAGTCCAAGAACAGTCGAGTACTACCAAGAGAACCTCAGGCGTTTTCTTTGGTATGCTAAGGAGCAAGGCTGGTCTGATGATATTCGGCTGCTCACTGAGTGGCAAATCAGGCAGTTTCTAGGTTATGTAGCCAATGAGATGAATCGGTGGGGACTTGAAGGCAAGGGCTCTGAGACCTCACATCGCAAGGTTTGTTACTCAACTGTCCACCATTATTTTGTTGCTCTTTCCTGCTTCTTCAGCTGGCTCTCTGAAGAAGGATTCATAAACCAGAATCCTATGGCCCATATAAAAATGACTAAGCCAAAGCCAAAAGTTATTGTTCCTTACACTCCCGAGGAAATCAAGAAAATGCTCGCCGTGTGTGACTATGACTATAAGCACAATGCCAAGTTCCTAGCCAGCAGAAATCAAGCCATACTTCTCGTGCTAGTAGATACCGGCGTGAGACTTTCAGAACTCATCGGCATGACGCTCCATAGCCTAGATAAAGAAAAGGGTCGCATAAAGATTCATGGGAAAGGTGGCAAAGAGAGAATCGTTAGAATAGGGCAAGCTGTCCAAAGAGCCCTATGGCGCTATCTGGTTTATCGGCCTCAAAATGGTAGGCCCGAGATCTGGCTAACTGAGGAAGGAAAACCGTTAGCGAGCAGTGGCGTTCAGTCATTAATTAAACGCCTTAAGCACAGAGCAGGAGTAACTACGGAAGGAAATACACATAAGTTCCGGCACAGCTTTGCCCTGAGCTTTTTGAGGGCGGATGGAAATGTCTTTAACTTGCAGTACCTGCTTGGTCACTCGGACTTGGATATGGTTAGACGCTACACAGCCACCCTAGGCATGGAGGATGCCCTCAAGGCCCATGAAAAGGCAAGCCCAGTAGACCTTTTGGGGATAAAATAATGCCAAGACTAAGTCATCCCAAGATAACCAAGGGGCATGCTGTAAACGCTCTCTTAAACCTATATAGGAACGATCGAAAATTCGTTCGGGAACTGAATAAAATACGCGACCCATACTTAGATTTAATCATCCAGTGTGCCTTAGACTCTTTTGATGCTGCAAGAAAATCAGGGCTTTCACCCAAAGAATGTTTCGAAACTGTCATTGAGCATACCAAAAGTGGGAAGGGGGATAACTCGTTTTTCCCGAAAGCGTCTATTTATGCGGCTCAATTACAGCCCTATTTTGATGCACTCAAAAAATTAGCTTATGGGTGGAAACTGACGGCACCTTGGGCTGTTCCTATGTTGATCATTTATGACATGTTTGATGTATTGAGAATCAAGGGTTTGATGTCAGACCAAGTCGACGTGCCGCTAGAAGAATTTGACTCCTTATATCCGTGGTCATCACCTCTGCCTCCACTGGAAATAAAGATCCCGGCTTGGACCATTATTCTACAGGGACGAGAAACGGTTCTAGCAGAGATCAGCAAAAAGCTTCAACAATATGAGGATAAGATCAAAGCGACTGGTTTAACAGAATACCCAGGCTCTCTTCAAAAACACGCCAAATGGTGGTTTGAGCACTATGTCCAAGGCCTAACTTGGCAACAAATAGCCGACGAAATAGCCAAGGTAGACCTAAAAGGAGGTCCACAACCCGAAAATATTAGGAAGGCAGTGACTCGATTCTCAAAATTGATAGGTGTTTCACCTAAGGACAAATAAGGCGGTAGTTTTAGTGCTCCCGTAAAATCAACTGACAACTTTTAAGCTTTCTGATTCAATAAAAGCTGGCTATAGATAGCCAGCTTTTATTATTTTCAAAGGTTATGGTTGAAATCACAGTCGTTCAAGCAGGACAACTTGGTGGACAGAGTACCTTTCGCAAATACGGCCGAGAGCATTTCGTCAAGATTGGTGCTAGAGGTCAAAAAGCCATGCGCCACAAGTATCCCGATATGGCCTCAGAATGGGGAAGAAAAGGAGGCAGGCCAAGAAAACCCAAATTATGAAATAAGCGGTAGGAGAATAGCAAACGTAGGAAGCTAAATGAAGCTAAATTCGGTTGTATTGTGGGGAGAAAAGAAAGTAATGAACGGAAGGAGGATGCGGACCCGCCTTAAGTCACTGTCTTTTCTCCCCGCCCCCCAATTATAGCACAAGTCAAATATACCAAAACGGAAGTCATCTTCGAAAGCAACCCGCATAGGGTGGGACTTAGTGACGAAAAGGGAAATAATCATTGTTAACCTGGTTACTTAATAGTAGTGCTATAGCTACTGTATATACAAAACGCAGTACAGTGAAGAGTATTTGACCATGGTAAACGGTATATGGCAAACCATTGGGTAAACGATGTGGTAAACACTATGGCAAACGACATGGAAAGCCCTGTGGCAAACAATATAGCAATCCAGGGGGTATGGGCACATGGTGAAGATTAAAAAGAAGAAAGCTCCTTCCAGAGTCAGGTATGAGCAAAGTCATCCCACGGTGAGCTGCCGGGTGTCAAAGGAAGTCTATGACAGGCTCCGATCGGTCAAGAAAGCCGAGGGTAAGAGCTTTACCGATGTCCTGAAAGTGGGCTTGGGTATCCTCGAGACACAGGTGAAGGAGGAGGGAGAAGTCAGGAAGAAGGGATATGCCGAGGGGTACAGAAAAGGTTATGCTGAGGCTGAACGCCTCTACAAAGTTACTTATCTCTGCAGCGTGTGCGGGAAAACGCTTACAGTAACGAGCGGAGATGAGAAGGGAGCCATTAAGAAATACATGCAAGAGCATGGCTGGGGGCACAGAGCGTGCCACGAAATGAAGCATTAAAACCTGTACTGCGTATTAACGGAGCTAGCATGGTGGCCAGAGCCTATTTGGAACCTGACGAAGTAACACGCATGGAGAAGGGTGCGACCAATCTCAGGGATCGCTTACTCATCAGGCTGTTGTTTCACCTGGGATGCCGCATCTCTGAGGCTCTGGGCATGATGGTAAAGGATATTGACCTTGCCAGGGGCACCGTTAGTATTCAGCACCTGAAGACGTATATGAAGCTATCTTGCCCTTGCTGTGCTGCAAGACTTGGCAAAAGTCATACCTATTGTCCTAAGTGTGGGGCAAAGGTGGAAAAAGTAGTCGCTGAAGAAAAAGAGCACCGCCGGCTGAGAACCTTGCCTGTCGATAGCGAAACTCTAGCTGCACTTAGGGAATATCTTGATCGTGGTGGTCCTATTCTCAAAAACGGCAAGATACTTATCTTCGGCATTAACCGTCACCGGGCATGGCAAATAATTCGTGACTGTGCTGAGAGGGTAGGTCTACCTAAGTTGGTTAATCCAGAGACGGGCAAGGTGCACAACGTTAGCCCCCATAAATTGAGGGACGCCTTCGCTGTGCATGCCGTTAAGCTGGATGACTCCGGGGATGGTCTCAGGCTGCTTCAGGAGCATCTGGGTCACCAAAGCTTTAACACCACTGCCAAGTATCGTAAGGTAGCCGGCGAGGAACACCGACAGTGGTACCAAAGGCTATGGAGTAAGAAGAATGGTGACGCTACCTCTCAAGCCTAGCCGCGGTGGCTTTCTTCGTCCATTTGGCTGTGGGTGGTTCATTCGGGAGTTTCTATCAGGTAACGGACCGCATAATTCTCCAGTTATTGAGCCAGAGTTAGGAGCTCCGCAGGCAGACATCTTTTTTCACTATAAGCAGGCATTAAGACGGGTTACAGCTGAGGACAGGGCTGTAAGGCACGAAGAGAAGACCGCTAAGAAAGCAAAACGCCCTATCAATCCGGAAAATATAGAGACCTTAACTAAAAGATACCTCGAGAGATTACCTTACAAATCAAGGGGCTGCCGCTATCACTCATTTGTTACCTATTTCTCAACGCTCCAGAAGCTGGGCTGGGTAGAGCCGTCGGGTATAGTAGAAGCCTCTGCCTTCCAGACTAACTACCCTAAGGGTAAGCCACGCATTTACTTTCACCTCACCGAAACAGGTAAATCTATTCCGGCTTATTTTTGGTCTGACCCCAGAAAGGCGCTCTATAGTTAGTAGTGCCACCCTGAGGTAGAGCCCAAAAGCCAGCCTCAAGCCCCAGAATAGAATTCTGAACCT
>CAZJMM010000118.1:0-4338 GCA_964547155.1 uncultured Dehalococcoidaceae bacterium
TATGATAGTAGTGGGTGGACGTAATAGTGCTAATACCCAACGCTTAGTTGAAGTGTGCTCTTCTTTGGCGGAGACTTACTTGGTGGAATCAGCGTCTGAGATAAATGAAGACTGGCTTTTGGGTAAGAATCATGTTGGTATTACGGCTGGGGCTTCGACCCCTGACCAGGCGATAGATGAAGTTGTATCAAGGCTGAAATCCTTATCCCAGCCAGTCATTTAATTTGCGTCCTCCGAGGAGATGGAAGTGGAGGTGAGGTACCAGTTGCCCGCCTTCGCTGCCACAGTTTACTGTGAGGCGATAACCTTTTGAACCTATTCCTTCCTTATTGGCTAAATCTTTAGCTAACAGGATAAGTTTTCCTAACAAACCTCGATGTTCGTTCTTTAGCTCATTAAGGGACAGGATATGGGTTTTAGGTATGATTATTAGATGGGTGGGAGCTTGAGGCTGGATATCCCGAAATGCTATAAGTTCCTCATCTTCATACACTACATTAGTTGGCACTTCACCAGAAGCAATCCCGCAAAAAATACATCCCATCGTTATTTTCTCGTTTTTTGACCATTTAAATAAAGCGTAGATTGATGGGCAAGAGTTTTGTCGCTCTTTAACTTACCTTAATAGCTAGGCAGGTTACGGTTCTGGTAATACCGGGTATAGGATGCATCTTGCTGGTGACAAGGTTGCCTATGGTGTTCAGGTTGTCTCCCTCAATGGTGGCAATAATATCGTATGGTCCGGTGACCACGTCAATGGTCTTTATTCCTTCCAGTTTTTCTAAGGCATTATAGACTTCTTTGGTTTTTCCGACTGCTGTCTCTATGAGGACAAACGCTCTAGCTGCCATAAAGTCTCACCTCCTTAGCCAAATCAGCCTGTTTACATTTTAACCTATTCTTGCTGTTTGAGCAATTTCCAATATATTGACAATGGAGCAATGTGAGTATACCATCACGGGTAGATACTGTTTTAGTATTCAGGCGAGGAGGTTGAAATATGAAACAGTTGTCGGCAAAAGAGCGAGAAAAATATTTAAACGATAGGTTAAGGCATATTGTCAAGCATGCTTATGATAATGCGCCGACGATAAAGAAGAAGTTTGATGCCGCTGGAGTGAAACCCAGCGATATTCGCACCATAAAAGACTTGGAAAAAGTCTCTATAACTCGTAAAGACGAGATGATGAGGCTGCAAAGCGAAAATCCACCCTTTGGCGGGTTTTTAGCTGTACCCTTGGAGAAACTGGAAAAGGTTTTTATTTCCCCCGGTCCTATTTATGACCCCCAGACTCTTAAAAGAACTGCAGGGACTGCCGCTGGTGCTCTTTCTGTAGCTAAATTAGGTAAAGGCGATCGTGTCGTGAATGCTTTTTCTTACCATCTTATGCCAGGGGCTCATTGGTTTGATGAGGCAGTGCGGATGCTGGGGGGAACAGTCATACCCACTGGTGTTGGTAATACTGATGTTCAGGTTAAGACCATGCACGATTTGGGAGTTACTGGATATACTGGAACTCCCAGTTTCTTAAACACGGTGATAAAAAGAGCTGAAGAGTTAGGATATGACTTCCGCCGTGATTTTAAGCTTCGATTTGCTGCAGTCGGTGCTGAACCGCTACCCCTGTCCTTGAGAAAAAGCTTTGAGGAAGACTACGGAATTCAGGTAGTAGACACCTACGGCACTGCTGAACTGGGACTTTTAACTTACAGTTGCGAACGGGGTGAAGGGACGCATATTGTGGAGGATATTATATTGGAGATAGTTGACCCTTCAACTGGTAAGCAACTTGGTCCAGGAAAAACGGGCGAGGTTGTGGCTACTACCTTTGATGAGGCTTACCCCTTAATCCGCTACGGTACTGGTGACCTTTCCTATTATAGTGACGAACCTTGTGCTTGCGGTAGGACTTCAAACCGACTGATGCGAATTGTTGGTAGAGTAGGCGATGCGGTCAAGATCAGGGGTGTGTTTGTTCATCCAAGGCAGGTAGAACAGTGTCTAACTGATTTTCCTGAGGTGACCAAATTTCAACTCGTCATCGACCGCATGGAACAACGAGATAGAGCAGTCATCAAAGTGGAGGTATTGGAAAAAGTAGAAGTAGCGACAATTTGCGAAGGGATTGAAAAAAGGTTCTCAGAACTGTGCACGGTGAGGTTAGATAGGGTGGAGTGTGTACCTACAGGGGTGATTCCAGTCGATGCCAAAATCATATCAGACCAGAGGAAATGGGAATAAAAACCTTGGTTTGAGAAGACAAGGTTAACGTATCTTGAGTTTCTATAAAATAGAATCTGTATTGGCTTGCACATTTTACTGGATTATGGTATATTAAATTTAAATCGAGAGAAGAATTGATAGAAAAAGTGGGAAATTACTCCCACTTTTTTGTTAATTTGGAAGACAGGTGAGTTTGGAGGTAATTAGGTTCGATGAAGACTGAGTTTATGGTTGCTATAAGGCAGCTATCGGCGGAGAAGAACCTGCCTAAGGAGGCAGTGTTAGCTGCCTTAGAGTCGGCACTTGCCTCAGCATACAAGAAGGACAGTTTTGCTCTAGGTCAGGATATTTTGGTCAGAATAAATCCTAACACAGGTGAAGTAAAAGTTTATGTCCGCAAAACGGTGGTAGAGACTCCTCAAGAACAGAGATATGAGATATCCCTTGTGGCTGCTCGGAAGATTAAGAAGGATGTTCAGATTGGTGATGTAGTAGAAATAGAGTCTACTCCACGCAATGCCGGGCGTATTGCAGCCCAGACAGCGAAGCAGGTCATGTTGCAGCGCCTGCATGAAGCTGAACGTCATGCCATTTACGAAGAGTTTATTGGCAAAGAAGGCGACATTGTTACTGGCGTGGTGCAGCGTATAGACCAAAAGCAGGTTTATATTGATTTAGGTAGAGTTGAGACAATACTTCCAGTGGGTGAGCAAATACGCAATGAGCGCTATCGGGTGGGGCAGAGGTTGAAGCTGTACCTTTTGGAGGTGGCTCGCACTGGCAAAGGCCCCCAAATTGTTTTGTCGCGGTCTCACCGCAATTTGTTGCGTCGGCTACTGGAGATGGAAATCCCCGAAATTTACAATGGTGTTGTGGAGATAAAGTCTGTGGCTCGGGAGGCGGGATATAGGAGTAAAGTGGCAGTAGCAGCTCGGCAAGAAGGGGTAGACCCTGTCGGCTGTTGTGTTGGGCTTAGGGGTATCAGGATTCAAAATATAGTGAACGAATTAAATGGAGAGAAAATAGATGTAGTCCAATGGCATTCTGACCCTTCAGTATTCATTGCTAATGCCCTCAGCCCAGCTCAGGTATTAAGCGTCGAGTTTAATGAAGCAGAAGGGGCAGCTATAGTCGTTGTTCCTGACAAACAGCTTTCTCTGGCTATAGGTAAGGAAGGGCAAAATGCGAGGTTAGCTGCCAAACTTACTGGGTGGCGAATTGATATCAAGAGTTCCTCAGTCGTGGAAAAAGAAAAACTGGAAGCTGAGGCTTTAGCTGCTGTTGTTCCCCCTGCCATTGAAGAGAGGGAAGAGATTATCGTAGCTGAGTCTCTGGTACCAGAGTCAGTGGCAGAAAGTGTATCAGAGGAGACACCTGTACCTATTGTTGCCGGTGAGTTAGTTTTACCTTCGGAGGTTTTGGCTGAGGCGCCTGTAGAGAGAGGTCAGATTCGTTTTGCTGAGGAAATTTTGCCTAAGACTACCAAAGTAGAAAAGAAGAGTAAAAAGAAAAGCTCTATTAAAAAAGAGAGAGACTTAGAAGGAAAGAAGGCAAAATTCAGGAAAGCCCGCCAAGAAGAGGAAGATTATCTGTTTAAAGAAGATGAGTTCTAAGAACGGCTCTAAGAGATATCTTGTTAGGCAAAAACATGTACCCCAGCGGACGTGCGTTGGTTGCCGAACTGCCAGGGCGAAAAGAGAGCTTGTTCGTATTGTTTCTAAGCTAAGTGGTGGTGTGGAAATAGACCTTTCTAACAAAAGCCATGGTCGGGGGGCTTATCTATGCCCAAGGCGAGAATGTTGGGAACTTGGTCTCAAAAAAGACCGTCTGGGGCGTTCTTTGAGGACAAAGATAAGTTCAGAGGACTACCAAAGATTGGTAGAATATAGCCATGGTCTTCCTAAAGGAGATTCTGGTTGAAAACAAAAGGACGGAAACCGGTAGAAGAACAAGAAAAGAAGAGCCAAGAGGTTATCTCTGCACCCTCAGAATCTGACACAATTAGCCTTCCGTCAGCTCTGACTGTTAAACAGTTAGCGGACTCGATAGGTATAGGAGCGGTTGAGGTTATAAAACAACTCATGAAAAATGGCATTATGGCTACGATAAATCAG
>CAZJMM010000119.1:0-4258 GCA_964547155.1 uncultured Dehalococcoidaceae bacterium
TTTTTAATACTCTCATCATTCAATGAAAGGCTTTTTAATATTAACCACGGCATTAACAATTAATTCAGCCAGACCGCCTAAAATAATGCCAGATTTTTCTTTTGCCCCATAGTACTCAAACAAATCACGGAACTGAAGCTTGCAGTTTAAGCACGGGGCACATAGGTATTTCTTTATCTCTGGACTGGGCTGGTCAGCGAAGGCTTCAAGAATCTGTTTGAATTTTAGCCTGCCAGCAACGTGCACCTTCCAGTCGGTGAAATTGACATCGGACATCACGCTTAAGCCACCACCACCACCGCAGCAGTAGTTGTCTATTCCGTGTGGTGTCATCTCACGGAACTGGGGGCAGAGATAGCGCAGAATTCGGCGCTGGGGCTCAACTATGCCCAGGTTTCTCACTATATTGCAGGGGTCATGGAGTGTCACAGGGAAATCGTTCTTCCACGGATCGAACTTAATCTTACCGCTGAAGACTATGTTCTCCAGGAAGGTCATCACACTTTCCCGTGGTATATCCAGCTTTCCGGTAAGCACCCTGTCGGCTACTGTCATAAGGGCCTTGTGCTGGTGCCCGCACTCTCCCATGACTATCTTTTTCACTTTGAGCTTTTTGGCAATCTGGGCATGCCTGATAGCGACCCTGGCCAGCTGGACATCGTCATAGAACACACCATAGTTGATGCCATCGTATCCCCCTACTTCTGAGGAGAGGGTCCAGCTGACCTTGGCAACATTGAGTAAAATGGTAAAGGCAATCACACTCTCCGGAAAGGAGATAATGTCACCGGCACTGTGAATTAACAGAATGTCAGCACCTTTTTCGTCCCACGGTGTCGACACTTTAAAACCGGTAGCCTCAGTAAAATCCTCATCCAGAAACTCAAAGTTGTCTATGGCAACGTTTGGCCTCAGCCCGGTGGCGGAACCGACCTCAAGTTGGAGCACCGTGCCCTTCTCGTGGAGCTCTTTTGGCGCCCAGCCCAGTTCTTGGCTGAAGAGTTTGCGCAGTTCACGGGTGATAAGTGCGTTATCAACACCCATGGAACAGGACTGGGCACAGCGCCGGCAGAGGTTACACCGGTAGCTGAGTTCATACAACCTGGTTATGGTGGTCCAGTTGAGCTCAATATCCCCCCTGTTGAGCTTGGCCCGTAGCTTGCCGCCGGGCTTTGCATATTTATTGATCAGGCGTCGGAAGATTTCAGAGCGATAGGTTGGACGGTAGAGTTCATTCTTGCCGCTGGCAAGGTAAATTGGACAGGCATCACAGCATGTCTGGCACTGGGCGCAATAATCTATGGAAAGCAGCAGAGGTTGCAGAAATGTCCAGTTGTCCTCTTTACTCAGGAGCTTTTTTAGTCCCGAAACAAACTGCTCGACGTACTTCTTTTCCTCTCTTCTATTCTTCGGCTTGGGCAGAGCGGCGTAGGAAACAAAGCCATCAAGATTGCAGACCAGTCTTTCCCTCTGGTCTTTGGTTAACCCTTTCCACCCCGGTAGTTCCTCTACCTTATTATAGGGTGGTGGTAGTGGTATGAGCTCATCAAGATTAATGTCGGTAAGCTGAGTATCGCCAGCTTTGGAAATATCGGTTAATTTAAGATTCTTTTTCATCACTGATTTCCTCTGTGGTAACATCCGCCCAGTTTTTCTTGCTATTGGCTTTAACATGGGTAGCTGACCAGCTAACCGGTTGAGCCATAAGTCCACGCAACTCTCTTTCCATCTTCTCATTCTTTGGTTTATCATCCCATCGTATCCCATGATAGATGAAGTACTTGGCAATAAAGTGAATCATATCTGTAAAGGGGAGATATATAAGGAACAATAACGATATAACTATGTGCAGCGATAGGAGAAAAGTAGCGGTTACGCCAGTATCAAGAGTAATGAGCATTTTTATAAATAAACTCATTTCGGAGGCGAAATCCCCCGAATGTAACCAGGCATAACCACCGCTGATAAAGACCGCGCCCAAAAGCACAAGATTAAAATACTTAGTTAAGGTATTGAACGGCCTGAGATTGGAGTCAAGGGTGCGTTTAAGAATTAAGCCGATAGCCCCCAAGCTTCCAAGTGGATAGCCCCCCAATGCCAAAACGAAGGCAATCCGCAGAAAGACATCAAGGACGGACGATGGTACTTCAGCAATGATGAATATGGCGTTCACCAAGTTCAAGAGAACCATCCCTATAATCAGGTAGATGCCCATGTGAAAGGCAAGTGTCAAAGGCCATAGCGCCCGGTTATGCTCCCATATGCCTCTCAGCAGCAATATCTCCTTCACCATATATACCACTGGAGCGATACGGGACCTGTGTTGCTGCTTATTCCACCACTCATACTCCTCGAGATAGGAACCACCGTATCGGCTTTTCTCCTTTTCATGCGGTATCGGTGCCAGCTCCCATCTTAGGTGGATCGGTAACCTGGTGATGGCTAACGTACGATACGTGGTCACAGCCAAAAAAATACCAAGCGCACCAAAGACAAAGATATGCCAAACAATACCAGACATGGAAACTCTTCAGAACTCCTTAATATACTAAACTTGCATCTTATACCCAGATTCGCTTGCGTGGAATAAATATTGAATACTCCCGTCCTTTGTGGCGGGGCATTCGCGACATTTCAATAACAAGCTTTACGCCTGCAAATGGGGGGCGAGACGTGAAATGTCTATTGCCTCACTTCATGCTATCGATAATAAACTCAGCGGCAAGCCTGACACCTATCCCCGGAGGCAAGCCACACTTCTCAAAACCTTTCTCTTGTGTAAAGGTTGCCATGGCTGATTCGCTTTCCCCGGGGTTTAGCCTATGTCCAAGTATCACCGTTTCTATTATGTCAGCGCAATACATGTGACCTATCTGGCCTTCGAAGAAAGCCATAAATTTCTGGGAAATCATGATAGTGTTATTCATCGCTTCATAATCCAGCCGGTCATCACTGCCAAAATAGAGTCCGAAGCTAATCAAACTCCCGGTTATACCCCCACATATCTCGCCGGTTCCACCAACACCGGGAAACGGGGTCAGGGCTTTAATAATCTCCATATTGCCCAAGCCGAATTCTTCCATCAGAGCAAGCGCCGTACCCTGGGCACAATTCTTTAGAATAAAGTTGTATTCTTCAGCCCGTAGTTGAACGCGACCGAGAATCTGCTGTTTATTGGCTAACATCACTTCCCGGTCAAGTTTCTTCTTGGGGATCCCCCCCCTAGACAGTTTTCTAATCCTGGCTTCAAGAGCAGGCACATCCCAGACTCTTTCTGCCAGTTCGTCTACCTTTTTCTTCAAAGCCACATAGTCTGCCATAAGTCGATTACCTCCTTGTTCAACCATTTTTTAGCATATAAATATATCATGATTCGGACTCTAAAGTTATTTCTGAGACTTGACAATAGTTTTTGGGGGCAGGTCAATAAGACCAAAGCTTTTCTCCAACAGGATTATGCCTAACCATAAACGTGGCGTTTGCAAGTTATACCCTGTAGATTTGGGCTTTATTCTTCACATTCCTACAGCCTCTGGCGCTGGCGGTAAGCTTCAATATAGCGTCTCGCATGTTTATCACGACCTAAGACCAGGTCGGCAGCAATGACGGCTGGACGTACTTTGGCTACATCCACAATAAGACAGGTAACACCTGCAGTAATAGCCATAACTACGAAGGCATTATTGAGCAATTCACGGTCAGGCAAGCCAAAAGAGACATTGCTGGCTCCCAGTGTCATGTTAACTCCTAATTCAGCCTTTATCTTCCGAATAGCTTCTATGACTGCCGGACCAGAGCTGGTATCAGCTCCTATAGCGAAAGCCAAGCAGTCAATGATGATATTCTCTCGAGCGATACCGGCTGCCTCAGCACGCTCCACTATCTTATGGGCAATGCTTACCCTCCGCTTCGAGTCCTTTGGGATACCCTCATCGTCTTGCACCAGACCGATAACTGCTGCTCCATATTCCTTGACCAGAGGTAGAACCTTAGCTAAGGAGTGCTCTTCACCGGTAACCGAGTTAATGAGCGGCTTACCCTTGTAGATTTTGAGAGCCGCTTCTAAAGCTTCGGGGTTAGCACTGTCAATACATAGAGGTATATCTACAGTGTCCATCACTGCCTGCACTGCCTTAGGGAGCAAGGTCACCTCATCCACACCGAATGTACCCACGTTAACATCAAGAATATCCGCCCCAGCTTGTGCTTGAGCCAGGGCTTCCTTACGGACAATCTCCAAGTTGCCTACCTTCAGAGC
>CAZJMM010000120.1:0-2972 GCA_964547155.1 uncultured Dehalococcoidaceae bacterium
CTCGGGAAGGACCGACTTCGTGTGCTTTTCTGGCGGCTAAACTCGCTTATAAATTCATCGGCTATATTACTTTGAAGGAGAGAGGATGGGAAGTAGCATAAATCTGGGCAGAATTTTCGGGATTCCGATAAGGCTGCATTATACTTGGTTCCTTATTTTTGTCTTGATAACAGTAGCTTTGTTGGCATATTTCCCCCAAGCTTATCCTTTGTGGCAGAGGGTGAGCCTAGGAATAGCTGCGAGCTTGCTTTTCTTTGTTTCTATAACCACTCATGAAATAGCTCACAGTCTCATAGCTATCAATAATGGTATACCCGTGAAGGGTATCACCTTATTTGTCTTCGGCGGAGTATCTCAGATAACTAAAGAGGCTACTCGTCCTATCGTGGAGTTGTTGGTAGCTGTGGTTGGACCTTTATCCAGTCTGATAATAGCTGGGATATTCTATTTCTTTCGTTCCATGGTGATTGGGTTAGCAGGTTTAGATACTACGAGTATTGTGGTTACCGGGCTTGATTGGCTGGCTTTCATAAATGTTATGCTGGCTTTATTTAATCTTATCCCCGGTTTTCCTTTGGATGGCGGTAGGATTTTCCGAGCAATTCTATGGATGAGGACCCATGATTATAGTCGGGCGACTCGGATTGCTACTTTGACTGGACGAGGTATTGGGTTTCTTTTTATCTTTGGAGGTATCTTGGTAATGGTTCTCGCCCGACAGTGGTTTAATGGTCTGTGGATAGCTTTTATTGGTTGGTTTTTGGAAAATGCGGCAGCAGCCAGTTACCGCCAAGCACTACTACGCGAAGCTCTTCATGGTTTTACGGCTCGAGATATAATGAGTGAGGAGTGTCCTTTTATCCCCCGGCAGCTCAGTCTTGGTCAACTGGTTCGTGATTACATCTTGCCCACAGGGCGGCGCTGCTTCATAGTGATTGAGGATAGTAAATTGCAGGGCATTGTGACTTTACGTGATATAAAACCGATACCTCAAGAGAGGTGGGACTCTATCCTTATAGATGAAATAATGACGCCTCTCAGTAAGCTTAAAAGTGCTCAACCTAATCAACCAGCGGTGAGCCTGCTGGAAGAAATGGACGAGTTTAACATAAACCAGATGCCTGTTTTGGAAGGAGACAAGGTGATTGGTATGGTGGCTCGGGATGGCTTGATTCGTTTTCTAAGAACTCGAGCTGAACTTGGAATATAGTCTAAATTGAGTGGGATTGACCCTACTGAGGGTTTAAGGCTATATTTGTAAGGAGTCGAAGGTGAAAGAAGAAAAGAGACTTAGCCTCGGGGAGGCAGTTACCCAATTCTTGGCTCATCTATCTCCTACAGATAGAGAAAAAGCTCAGCCAGAGGTTTTCAAATTTGTGCGTTGGTACGGTGCGGATCGTCTTTTCTCGGAGATTACTATTCCTGAGATAGCTAACTACGCAGAGCAAGTTGCTGTCTCCTCACCTGAACCATTGAAGAAACTGGAACCGGTCAAATCTTTCCTTTCCTATGCTCGCAAGGGAGGTCTAATCAAAACTAACCTGGCGGTACACTTGCGAGTAAGAAAGGTACCGTCGCGATTTGCTCCTACCTTAAAACAATTGCCCCAGACCCCAGTTTCATTAACGCGTCAGGGCTATACTGATTTAGAAGCTGAGCTGATTGCTCTCAGGCAGGAGCGTCCTCGAATTGCTGAAGAATTACGCCGAGCTGCTGCTGATAAAGATTTTCGAGAAAATGCTCCTCTGGAAGCAGCTCGAGAATATCAAGGACAGATTGAAGCTCGAATTAGAGCTTTGGAGTCAATTCTAAACTCTGCAACTGTTATGGAGGAGAAGAAAATCGGGGCTTCTAAAGCGAATGTCGGTGACACCGTTCTTCTCCGAGACTTTGCTTCTGATGAAAAGGTGCGTTATACTTTGGTCAGCCCCAGCGAAGCTAATCCCATGGCTGGCAAGATTTCTATCGTCTCACCTATAGGCAAGGCAATGGTGGGTCGAGAGATAGGAGAAACCGTTGAAGTTTTAACCCCGGCTGGCGTCTTGCGTTACCAAATTGAAGATATTGTGCAGCAATAAAGACATTTTTAGAGTAGGGAGCCAGTTTGCAAACATTACTAACAGAAGGGGCATTTGATTCTTGGGGCAATTATTGCTGATTTAACATTGACCTTGCCATGTCGAGCACAATTAAACTGGTAATGGGCTGTTAGAACCTCGACTTCGGTATTTGCTATTCTCGGTTTTGTAGGGTAGTCGACGGGTACTATCTTGTTTTCTTCTGCTCCGTTGTCGTAAAGTGCGCCACATTTCGGGCATTTGACGGCGTCAGGCAGAACAAGACAGCCGCATCGGGGGCACTCCAAAATTTCCTTTAGACTTGTCATTTAAATGAACCTCCTTTCTGTCCACAAATATGCGACCAAATGTTCTAAAAACAAGTGTATCACTTATCAAGAGTGTTGTCAAGAGGTCTAGGGCAGAAAGGAATGTAAAGGTTATTAGCAGTTGTTGACAAGAGCTTCCGGATTGTATTAGTATAGACTCCAGAAAACTAAAGTTGAATAGTGGAAGATATTTACCCTCTGGTGGTTGGAGCGGGGTGGAACCACCCGTGCCCATCCCGAACACGGCAGTGAAATGCCCCAGCGCAGACGATACTGAGGGGGCAACCTCTTGGGAAAATATGTCATCGCCAGAGGGTTTATTCTTCCTAAGGGGATATGTCAATAGTTAGCAACTGTTTTATAGTCAAAGCACATCTTCTTTACCCCTTTGTTGACGCTTGAAAGTAAAGTGATGTATAATCGCTAATTAGATTAGGTATATGGAGTAGCAATGGCAAGCAGATTTGAAAAATTTTCGGATCGGGCACGTAAGGCACTTACTCGAGCTCAAGAAGAAGCCCAGCGTTTTGGGCACGGTTATATCGATACAGAGCATATTCCTGTCTCTTATACACATCTGACGCTG
>CAZJMM010000120.1:2982-4240 GCA_964547155.1 uncultured Dehalococcoidaceae bacterium
GAAGGAATAGCGGTTAGAGTTCTTACTAATTTGGGGGTGGTGCTGAATAAAGTCCGTGCCGCTGTGGAGTTCATAGTCGGGCGTGGTGGTAAGCCAGTGATTGGGGAAATTGGGCTTACTCCCCGAGCTAAAAGAGTTATCGAGCTTGCTGTGGACGAAGCGCGTCGCCTTGGACACAATTATATTGGCACTGAGCATTTGCTGATTGGGTTGTTGCGGGAGGGGGAAGGGGTGGCTGCGGGAGTTTTGGAAAGTTTTGGTGTTAGCTTGGAGAAAGCCCGGGCTGAAACTGCCCGTCTTCTCAGTCAGGCTGTACCTCAACCCCATGCGGCTGGACGGAGTACCAGCCGAACACCAACCTTAGACCAGCTTGGAGTGGACCTGACGGCTGCTGCTCGTACCGGAAAACTTGACCCAATTATCGGACGCCGTAAAGAAATTGAACGAGTTATTCAAATATTGAGTCGTCGCACTAAGAACAATCCAGCACTCATAGGCGAGTCTGGCGTTGGCAAAACAGCTATTGTTGAAGGACTGGCTCATCGAATAGTAGCTGGGGAGGTCCCGGAGACGCTGCAAGGCAAGCGAATTGTAATACTGGATGTGGGAGCTCTGGTGGCGGGGACAAAGTACCGAGGTGAGTTTGAGGAGAGATTGAAGAAAGTTATCGATGAGATCAAGACAGCTGGGAATTGTGTTCTCTTTGTTGATGAACTGCACACTATTGTTGGTGCTGGGGCTGCGGAAGGGGCAGTGGATGCGGCTAACATTTTAAAACCATCCTTATCTCGAGGAGAAATACAGTGCATCGGCGCTACTACTCTGGATGAATACCGCAAGTACGTAGAAAAGGATGCCGCTTTGGAGCGGCGTTTTCAGCCAGTTTTAGTAGCTGAACCAACAATGGAGGAGACTTTAGATATCTTGCGGGGTATTAAGGAGCGCTATGAAGAGCACCATCGCTTAATTATTAGTGACGAGGCTTTGCGGTCAGCGGCTTCTTTGGCAGCTCGATATATACCCGACCGATTTCTGCCTGACAAAGCTATAGATTTGATGGATGAAGCAGCTTCGAGAGTCAGAATTAAAAGAGGAATGGAGCCTATTGATCTGACTGAAGCGAGAAAGGCTTTGGAGCGCGTGCGCAGAGATAAAGAGACTGCTATTAGCTCTCAGCAGTACGAATATGCTGCTGAGCTGCGTGACCGTGAGGTTCAATTAGAAGAAAAAAGCAAGAAAATGGAGCAGGAGTGGCAGA
>CAZJMM010000121.1:0-4200 GCA_964547155.1 uncultured Dehalococcoidaceae bacterium
AAACAAGAGAACCGACAAATATGGAGGCGATGCTGATGGTAGAAATCGCATAATAATCGAAACTACCGATGCCGTAATCCGCTCCGTAAGGGAGGAGACAGCTGATTTCACGGTAGGAGTACGACTATCTGCTGAGCAGTGGGGTGGATACACTTTCGAGGAAACGAAGGTTTTGGCTAAACAACTTGAGGAGTTAGGAATTGACTACCTCCACATAACGCGAGGCATACCAGAGGGTCCCAAGGATAAGTTTGATGAGATTTGGAAAGATGGGGGATTCCTTCAATACTCAAGAGAACTGAAGAAAATCCTAAAAATCCCGGTAATCACGCCTAATATACACGATCCAAAGCTGGCAGAACAGGCAGTAACTGAGGGGTGGACTGATGTGGTGGCCCTTGCTAAACCACTCCTAGCTGACCCAGAATTTGTTAACAAAGTAAAGGAGAACAGGGTTAACGAGATTACTGAATGCAAGAGAGACAAATACTGCCAGATTGGAACTTGGCTTGGGTTACCTAACAAATGTATGGTTAACCCTGAGGTAGGACGAGAAAGATATAACCCGAAATATCAGATACATGAGGGATTCAAAGGAACGGATATGTTTCCTTACATACTGCGAAAGGCTAAGTAAAGCTAGTGTCCTCTCCTATCCCTAGAATCATGAAGTTATAGCTTTAGCACAGGTTGTAGATATAACATCCCAAAAGTAGCACAGGAGATAAGAGGATGGCAGCTACAGATACAAAGTAAAATGCTATCACTAAACAACAGTTCAAATAATTGGAACTGAGGATAATAATGATAGTTTAAGAGCTTGGTTGGTAAGGAACCAATGCAACGATAAGGCCTGGTAAGGTGAGCAAAACTAGGCAAAAACCCATCAAGAGACGCCAAAAGAGGTAAACGTGAAGTTTTTTCAGCAGTCTCCTAGCTAGATAAGGTAATAGAAATGGCAGTAGAATTCGGGCGTAAACTGGGAGAGACAACGGCTGACCACACTGAAGGCTTTGTTAATTTTGCCCGCATGAGAGAGGAAAGAGCAACTAAAGCCAGAGCAGCTATGCGGGCAAATACACTGCCAGTGTGTTTGCTGTGTAAACCTGAGAACATTCGATATGTGACCGGCACCAAATACTTCGAATTTCTCAAGCAGATTAGATATGCCTTGGCCTTTGTTGAACACGACTCAATCTTGTACGAGCCTTTGGGGAATCCTACGGGCGAGTGCTCATGGATTAAGACCGAAAATCGTAGGCTTTCTTCACATTGGGCAGAACAGTCCCCTGGGCGAGACGCCACTTGGAATATGGCAAAGAGATTTGCCATGGGGATAAAGAGTGAGTTAAAGCAAAAAGGTTTGGAAAAAGAGAGACTTGGTGTTGATGAACTAGATGAACCTGCTCGGCAGGCACTAAAAGAGGCTGGAATAGAAATTGTGAACGCAATGCCAGTGATGTTGGAAGCACGGGCTGTAAAAACACAAGATGAAATCAACTGCCTGCACAAGGCTGCAGTTATAGCGGACACAGCTCACTATGCACTGTACAAAGCTATAAAGCCAGGTGTCCGGGAACGGGACATATCAGCAGTTGGAATGGAAGCGCTACTAAGAGCTGGGGCAGAAACCGTTTGGAGCGTAACTGTGGCATCAGGTGGCTATATAGGTGGCAGAAGTGTGAACTCTGACAGAATTATGCAAGTAGGCGATGTAGTGACCGTTGACATTTGCCGTGCCACTTACATGGGGTATAACACATGCTGTTACCGTAACTATATTGTGGGCAGAAAGCCTACAGACAAAGAAATTGAGATGCACAAGAAAAGCTATGAGCGGATATACAAGATTATGGATGCGATTAAGCCGGGGGTAACCACAGCAGATGTAGCAAAACACTGGGTGACAGCCAAGGAGAGGGGGCTTCCTTCGGAAGAGTATATGTGGATGGACGATTTGGAACATGGTATCGGTTTAAGTCTCTACGAATATCCCATAACCAACAGGCTGTGGTCATTTGATTACCCCCAAACCTTTGAAAAGGGTATGACGATGGCTGTCGAGGCAATGGAGTTTGATCCAGCGGTTGGTAGAACGAAACTTGAAGAAATGCTCGTTGTGACCGATACCGGTGTTGAGATATTCACCAGAATGCCAGTTAAGGATATGATGATAGCTAGCCCCATTGTCACAGCAGAAAGGTAAGTCCCTGATCTAAGAGGGTTGACCTTTGAGATTTTACCCATTGTTGGAAAAAGGAGGACACCTCATAGAACGTGGGATCCACCGTTTCTCAATGGGGCTGGCTGCTGTAGGCCTAGGCATCTTAACGGCGCTGGGATCAAGAGGGCAGTGGCTGCCGAAGGAAGCAGGTCGAGAAATAACCAACTCTTGAACGTAACCAGTAAAATTGGTGGTGACTCTACCGACGAACATTAGCGCAAGCTGAGAGAATATTCGAGAGGAGGTCTTTGGGAAAGCATGAGTACAGCTATCGAAGAATTATCAGCAAATATCTTGAATTCGTGCTTTGAGAACTTTGATCAGTCAACGGTGGAGAATGCCAAGAATCGAATCATTGATGTGCTGGGGTGTCTAATAGGTGGCGCCAACAACCCTAGCAGTTCAGCATTAGTAGACTTGGTCAAGGACTGGGGAGGCAAAGCGGAGGCTACTATCTTGATTCACGGTGGTAAAGCGCCAGCCCACAATGTGGCCATGGTAAACAGTATCATGGCCCGGTCCTTCGATTTCGAGGTGTTGTTTCCACTAGTTGAAGGTGTGACTATCCCAAATCATGTTAGCGGAACGACGGTGATGACGGCTATAACCATGGGAGAGGTAATGCACATAGACGGCAAGGAGCTGATTACCGCTTTATTGGTGGGTGACGATGTGGCAGCACGAATACAGGCTGCCTCTGCCTCTGGCTTTGACTTGGCTCCGGGCTTTGACTACATTGGCACAGTAAACGTGTTCGGAGCTGCTGCCATAGCCGGCCGACTATTAGGCCTAAACGAACTGCAAATGAGAAACGCCTTTGGCATAGCACTCAATCAGTTGGCTGGCACCTTTCAGTCTGTCTGGGATGGAACCACTTGCTTCAAGCTTCTTCAGGGAACATCAGCCCGAAATGGTATATTTTCGACACAACTGGCTAAGCGAGGATGGACTGGACCGGAAGATGCCCTGTCTAGCAAATTTGGCTACTATCACCTTTACACTTTAAACTGTAACCCTGAAATCTTAACCAAAAACTTGGGCCAAAAATACTACGCTGAAGCTACATTTAAACCATACCCATGCTGCCGGTTAAATCATGGAGCCATTGATTGTGCCTTAGCAATTGTCCGAAAACATAAATTCAACGCCGAGGATATTGAGGAGATAACTCTAGAAGTCACACCGAGGGGGAGAGACAGCTTTGTCGGTCAACAATTTAGAATCAGGGATTTCCCCCAAGGTGATGCTATATTTAGTCTCCGATACAATGTAGCCAACGCCCTGATAAGGAAGGGTTGTAAACCCGAGCACTTTAGTGAGGAAGCTATCAGTGACCCTCAAGTCAACAAGCTTGCTCAAGCCATAAAACTCTCACCAACTATACCGCCTGAAAAAGGACCTGTTGCTACCAATCTAAGGGTAAGATTAACGGATAGCAGAGAGCTATCAGAGTACACCGAGGTCCCCAAGGGGGACCCAGTCAAGAATCCAATGTCAAATGATGAAATAAAGGCTAAATTCATGGATAACGTTGACTTTAGTCACACAATGACTAAGGAGAATGCCGAAAAACTATTGAGACTCTTGGAAAGACTGGAAGAACTTGATAATGTAGACAAAATAGTAGAGTTATTAGTCGTCTAGAAACAGGTATATTAACCAGCAGGTTGGTTAGTGCTAGTCTTTAGGCTCTTTACTGAATTTTGTGGGAATAGTCATTCAATTATTAAAGTAGGTTAAGTTCAGCTGCTTATAGCTGTTTCCAAGATAAGGAGGCAGAAATGATATATGTACAGCTCACTTTGGAGGTTCCAAGAGGTAAAGTCCAGAAGGCCTTGCGAAAGTTTCAAACTAAAGGACTTCGCGCTGAGAAAAAACACTTAGAGTCTGTTGGAGGCAAGCTAATTGGTTGCTGGTATACTAAGTTTGGTAAGGTCGGCGAAATTACCATGTTGTTCGCTTACCCTAATCTGGAA
>CAZJMM010000122.1:0-4199 GCA_964547155.1 uncultured Dehalococcoidaceae bacterium
CCCTCTTGTTTTTCGGTTTTGTGGCGTGATAGAATAACAGCCGATTTTTGTTCAGAAAGGGCTTAACTCTTGTTAGCTGATTATGGCTATATCGGGCTGCTCTTAATAGTTGCTATTATCTTCGCCGCCACTATGCCACTTCTGCCCCTAACCCTCAGTCTCCTTGGTCTCGTCCCCAGGAAACCCAATCCAGTCAAGACTTCTACCTACGAGTGCGGCATGGAGACTATCGGCAGGACCTGGGTCCAGTTTAACTTCCGCTATTATATATATGCTCTTCTTTTTGTTGTCTTTGACGTTTTGATTGTCTTTCTCTTTCCCTGGGCAACAAACCTTAAGCAGTTGGGGGCTACTGCCTTTGTGGCTGTTTTGGTCTTTCTGTTGATTTTAATGGCAGGTTACATTTATGCCTGGCTGAAGAGGGCACTGGAATGGAAATAGAAGAGACTAAGTTAACTATTTCTGATATACAGGAATCCGAGCTGGCTGAGGCGAAAGCCATCAATTCGATTAGGGAAAGTTGCAAGCTTATCCCTGACCCCGATGAATGGCTACAAGGCGAGATAAGCCGTAATGTTCTGGTGACCACGATAGATGCAGTTCTGGATTGGGGCAGACGCTCATCGGTGTGGCCCGTCAACATGGGACTGGCTTGCTGTGCCTTCGAGATGATTGCTATGGCGAATGCCCGTTTTGATATTGCCCGGTTTGGCATGGAACTCCTTCGTCCTACCCCACGTCAGGCTGATTTATGCTGGGTGTGTGGCACAATAACCTGGAGGATGGCGCCGGCTTTAAAGCGAATCTATGAGCAGATGGCTGAACCGAAATGGGTGTTAGCTATGGGTAGTTGTGCCATAACTGGTGGTCCTTTCCGGGAGTCTTATAACGTTGTCCCTGGGGTAAATTGCCTTCTACCTGTGGATGTTTATGTACCGGGCTGTCCACCCCGCCCCGAGGCGCTGCTCTACGGAATACTGCTGTTACACAGGAAAATCGGGCGGGGAACTATCCAGAAGGAACTTGCTGAAAAGATTGAGGAATGGAAGCAAAAAATGAGCCTGAAGGCTTACCTTAAAGGTATGTGGAGATGACGGTTGCTTTAGGGGTTGAAGCGGTTGCCCGGAAAGTGGCTGAAACTTTCCCAGTCACTACCATAACCACTGACCGAGATGCTCTTATCGTCCCTCCGGAGTCTCTTCTTCAAGTCGCCCAGTATCTTAAGGATACACCCGGGTTTGATTTCGGTTATCTCACCTGCCTCACCGCTGTTGATTACACTGATTATTTTGAGGTTGTCTATCACTTGACCTCTTTGAAGCATAACCACAGCCTGGTTCTAAAGACCCGATGCTATGACCGGGAGAAGCCGACGGTACCTTCAGTGGTGAGCCTGTGGCAGGGGGCTGACCTCCAGGAACGAGAAGCTTATGACCTTATGGGAATAGTCTTTTCCGGTCATCCTAATTTGAAGCGTCTCTTTCTCTGGGAAGGTTTCCCGGGATATCCGTTGAGGAGGGACTACCTGTAGTGATGCTGCGAACTGAGCCCTTTGTTGTGAATATTGGTCCACAGCACCCATCGAGCCACGGACTTTTTCGTTTGAGGGTCACTCTTGATGGAGAAGTAGTTAAGGACCTGGAGCTTGTGCTGGGGTATCTCCATCGCGGCATTGAGAAATTAGCTGAAGGACGCACTTACACGCAGAATATTACCCTAACTGACCGCCTTGACTATCTGGCTCAAATGACCAACAACTGGGCTTATGTGATAGCTGTAGAAAAACTGGCGGGAATTAAAGTCCCGGAGAGAGCCGAGTACTTGCGGGTGATAATAGGGGAGATGATGCGTCTCTCCAGCCACCTTTGCTTCATAGGCTTTTTCCTCAATGAGCTGGGTGCCTATTTTACACCGCTTTTCTACATGTTTAGGGATAGAGAGAAAATTATTGACCTTTTTGATATGGTCTGTGGGCAGCGCCTTAATTACAACTATATGCGGGTCGGCGGCGTCAGTCACGATATTCCAGAAGAGTTTGTGCCTGCCTTGAAGAGGCTACTGGATGAGATGCCGAGACTTATTGATGAGTATGAGCAGCTTCTTTCCGGAAACGAGATTCTACTGGCTCGTACAAAGAAAGTAGGCATCTTAACGAAAGAGAAGGCAATAAATTGCTCCGCCAGCGGTCCGGTGCTTCGAGCCAGCGGTGTGAAGTGGGATATCAGGAAGGTTGACCCGTATTCAGTATATGACCGTTTTGATTTTGAGATACCAGTAGGGAGTGTCGGTGATGTCTATGACCGCTACTGGGTGAGAGTACAGGAAATGCGGCAGAGTGTCCGTATTTTGAAGCAGGCATTGGAACAGTTACCCAAAGGCGAGACTAAGGCAGAGGTACCCTTTTTGCTTAGACCACCTGTGGGCGATGCCTACGGACGGATAGAGGGACCGAAAGGGGAGCTTGGCTTTTATCTGGTGAGTGACAATTCTATTGCTCCTTATCGGTGGCATGTACGTCCGCCAGCTCTGCTTAATTTGACAGCACTAAGGGAGCTGGCTATCGGCTGGAAGTTAGCCGATGCCATTGTTATTTTTGGAAGCCTGGATACAATCCTGGGTGAGGTAGACCGCTAATGACCGTTATGGAGCAATTCCGAAACTGGCTTGCCGGTGCTATGCCGGACTGGGCAGCCTATATTCTGGCTTTTATCGTTGGTGTCGTAGCTATCCTTATTTTCGCTCTGGTAATGATAATCGTCTTCGTTTATATTGAGCGGCGGGTGGTAGGTAGATTTCAGGTACGCCTAGGTCCCAACCGGTGTGGTCCTGAAGGAATTTTCCAGCTCATTGCTGATGCTATTAAAGTATTTGGCAAAGAAGACATTGTCCCTTCTAAGGGTGACTTCTGGGTTCACTTCTTGGCTCCTATTGTGACCTTCGTGCCGGCTTTGATGATCTTTGCTGTAGTCCCCTTCCACAGAGGTGCTGTGTTTACTGACCTCGATGTAGGCATCCTTTATGTGGTGGCTATAAGCTCAATATCGGTGGTTGGCATATTCATGGCAGGCTGGGGGTCTAACAACAAGTATTCTCTGATTGCTGCCTTGCGGGCAGTGGCTCAAGCTGTTAGCTATGAGTTACCAGTAGTGCTGTCGGTAGTGGGTGTCATTTTGTTAACCGGCACCCTATCTCTCAATAAAATTGTCGAAGTTCAGACCATTCCTCTCTTTCTGCTTACACCTTTAGGCTTTCTTATTTTCTTTCTGGGGACTATGGCAGAAATCAACCGGTCTCCTTTTGACCTTCTTGAGGCTGAGTCAGAGATTGTCGCTGGCTATCAAATGGAATACTCCGGAATGAAGTGGGTTCTGTTTTATATGGGAGAATACGGTCATGCCTTAGCAGCTTCGTCAATCATCACTACTCTTTTCTTGAGCGGCTGGAAAGGACCACTGCTGCCCCCATTTCTATGGTTCTTGATTAAGGTGCTGATAGTATTTTTTATTTTCATGTGGGCACGAGCTACCGTTCCCCGGTTGCGGGTAGACCAGTTGACTGCTTTTGCCTGGAAGTGCCTGCTGCCGATGGCGCTGATTAATTTGGTCCTTATTGCTGCCGAAGTGATATGGTTCCCGGAAATGCTACCCTGGATGATGGTGGTAGTCAACTTCGCCGTCGCCGGGGTCCTGATATTGTTATGGTCGAGGCTCTTTGCTCTGGGAGGTGGCAGGGTTGAAGTTTGAACGGTATGGCATCGGGATTGCCAAGGGGCTGATGGTAACACTGAAGAACTTCTTACGCCCACCGGTTACTCTGCAATATCCTGAAGAAAAGTTGATAACTTCGAAGCGCATTCGGGGTAATGAACTGGTGTGGTATGTGGGGAAATGTACTGGTTGTGCTACCTGTGCCAAACATTGTCCCCAAGGGAATATTGAAGTTGTGACCCATGTTGGACCGGAAAACACTTATATAGTGGAGAAGTTTGAAGTAGATACCGGGCGGTGCATGTTCTGCGGCTTATGTGTGGAAGCCTGCCCTTACGAAGCTATATTCATGGGGCGGAGTTATGAAAGGGCTACTTACCGGCAGAAAGAACTGGTTTTGAGCAAGGAGCAGTTGATGCTTTCAGAACTGCGGCAACCAAGCGGCTATGCCCGTCCCAAGATAGAAGCGCTACTGCCACGACAGAAACTGCT
>CAZJMM010000123.1:0-4197 GCA_964547155.1 uncultured Dehalococcoidaceae bacterium
CGTTCGCTTTGTACCTATGCGTTGTGTGGTTTGGGTTTTGATTGCTGGCGTGAAGAACTTGGCGAAATGCCACCGGAGCCTCCGTGGGGAGGTCAGGTTAAACCGGATATGATGCTGGGTAGTGGACAGTTTCTTTGTGACCCTCGAAACAAGTGGTTTCAGGCAGCACAGCACTATACCCCCGATGTACCTATTTATGTGCTGAATCTCCCCTGGCCTTCCTATGAGGAAGACGTAGATTACCGGGAGGTCCAGAATTACTATATAAAATATATAGTTGGTCAGCTCAGGGGTCTAGTAGAGTTTCTGGAGAGGCAAACCGGCAGAAAGATGGACTGGGACAGGCTGAGTGAGCTTGTTGACTTGGGTGATAGGACATGGGATATGTTTATTAAGGCTTATGAACTACGCAAAGCTATTCCCACCCCCATGGGTACTGGAGATGCTATGAATACCATGGTACCCTTGGCATTTATGTTAGGGACCCAGGAAGCCTATGACTTCTATAAGGATTTGTATGAGGAGCTGAGGGATAAGATAGACAAAAAGATAGGCGAAGTTCCTGAAGAGAAGTACAGGTTGCTTTGGGGCGGGGGTTTGCCAGCCTGGTTTGCCTTAGCCGATTTCAACTACTTTAATAGTAAGGGGGCAACATTCCCAGTAGAGACCACCTATCGGACAGCGGAGCTAATTGAGAAACTTGAGCTACCTAAGGCCAATGACCCTATAGAGCACTTAGCCTGGAGATGGCTTAAATATTGGACTTTCAGGTATGACAAAGCTAAGAAACGTCCCGGGTCTCACCCTGATGTTGAACGTCTTATTGAATATATTGAGGATTATGAAGTGGACGGCGTGGTAATGCATGAAGCCTTCTCCTGCCGCACATGGCATCTTGGTCTAATCTGGCAGTTGAACTTGCTAAAGAAAATATATCGGGATATACCATCGTTGATATTAGAAAGTGATATTGTTGATATTAGTACCTATTCTGAGGTTGATACCCATAACAGGATAGACGCTTTTATAGAAACTCTGGAGTCGGTTAAAAGCAAGGGCAGTGGTTTAAAGTCAAGGTAATGAGCCCATAGGAAGAGCATAATTGGGAGGGTGAAATATGAAAGCTTTAAGGTGGTATGGTAGAAGAGACGTTCGCTATGAAGATGTACCTGAGCCGTCCCCCAAGCCAGGCGAGGTGAAGGTGAAAGTTAACTTGGCTGGGATCTGCGGTACAGACTTGAAAGAATATACAGATGGTCCCTCCATGATTGCTGTTGACAAAGTGCCGTTAACTTTAGGGCATGAGTTCGCTGGCAGAGTCGCCGACGTGGGTAAAGAGGTGACAAACTTCAAAGTTGGAGATCGGGTAACAGGGGTAGGTTATTGGTTCTGTGGTGGATGTTATTACTGTAAAAAGTCCTTGTATAATCTTTGTATAAACGGGGGTTTCACTGGTCTAACCGCGGATGGCTGTATGGCTGAATATGTGGTCGTTCCCAGTTATTCAGTTTATAAACTCCCGGATTCAGTGTCTGACGAAGTTGGGGCTCTGGTAGAGCCTTTGGCAGTTGCAATTCATGCTGTTCGCCAAGGTAACGTCCGTCCAGGGGATATAGTGGGTATTGTGGGCGATGGTACTATTGGTCTTTGTAACCTGTTAGCAGCTAGGGCTGCTGGAGCATCCGAAGTTTATGTTGTGGCTAAGCATAGAGGCAGAGGAGAAATAGCCCTGGCTATGGGAGCTACAGCGGTTATCAACCTTAAAGATGATGACCCGGTGAAGCTAATTTCTAATCTGACCGATGGATTAGGTGTCGATGTGTCTTTCGAATGTGTCGGTCGTCCGGATACTCCTCAGATTTGTATAGATTTAACTCGAAAAGACGGGACTATCGTGATCATAGGAGTCTTTGAGAAACCTTCCTTAGTTAACTTTCAGAACATTATGTTTAATCAGAAAACTATAGTAGGCAGCCCTATTTATGTCGATGAGGCTAAGACGGCTATCGCTCTGTTAGCGGATAAAAGAATCGATCCCCATAGGTTAATTACCTCAAAAGTGCCACTTAAAGATGCTGTAGGAATGGGGTTTGAGAAACTGATTAGCAATAAGGAAGATAACATCAAAATATTGCTTCAAATTGCCTGACGCTGCTACAGCTATTGACAATCACCCTCCAAACCTTGCAAAATGTATAGCACTTAGATATACCGCAAATCCGAATGCTACAGAAAATAAGACCAAGATAATGCGTTATCAACTCCGGTATTTCTAGAGTTCTTTATTTTAGGTCGAGAAGACCGAAATAATAAAATCAAGGGAGGTGGCAGGCGAGGTCAATAATCAATACATTAATACTATCAGACTAAAGGTCCCAATATAGGTCAAGGAGGTAAAGAATATGGCTGATTTAGTTCGCACGTTAGCTGATTTGAAGGAAAAAGAGGCTCTTAAAATTGTTGAAGACAAGTTGAAGGCTGGTGAAGAGCCACTCAAAATTCTGGATGATGCCAGGAAAGCCATGGAAATTGTGGGCAAGCGCTTCGCCAGCGGCGAGTATTTCATGCCTGACCTGGTTTACTCTGGCGAAATATTGAAGGCAATAAACGACATGGTTAAGCCCAAGTTAGCTAAGGCAGGGGAGGTGAAACGTCTGGGCAAGGTTGTTTTTGGCACTGTAGCGGGGGATATACATGATATCGGCAAGGACATCGTCGTCTTTATGCTTGATGTTAACGGTTTCGAGGTCTACGACCTGGGCGTGGACGTCCCGGCACAGAAGTTTGTGGAGAAGATAAAGGAGACTGGTGCCCCTATCGTTGGCTTAAGCGGATTTTTGACGCTGGCTTATGATTCTATGAAACAAACTGTAGAAGCTATAAAGGGTGCTGGTCTGAGAGATAAGGTAAAGGTCATGATTGGTGGTGGTCAGATAACCGATGAGATAAGGAAGTATACCGGTGCTGATGCCTATGGCAAGGATGCCATGGCTGGAGTAACCTTAGCCAAGAAGTGGGCTGGCACTGGCTAAAAATCCTCAGATAATTTACTGGAGGTGAAAAGAATGGAGAAGAAATGGGAACAGATATCCCCGGAGGAAAAGCAGGAGGCGTTAATTCAAGTATGGCTTTCGCCGAAAGACCCTCAGGGGAATGACCTTAAATTCCAAAGCCCCCAAGCCGAGAAGGCTTATAAAGAAAGGGTAACCAGGTTCAAGGATGCCATTCAAATGAAGAAGAAGCCGGACCGGGTGCCGGTCTTTACCACCTACGGCTTTTTCCCCGCTGTTTATGCTGGTTTTACCCCTCAAGAAGTAATGTATGACTACGACAAATGCAATACGGCATGGGAAAAATACGTGCTGGACTTTGCCCCAGATGGGCATATTGGCCCGTATGTGCCTGGCGCGGGCAAGATCTATGACATTCTTGACTACAAGCTATACAAGTGGCCGGGACACGGGGTCGCGCCTAATCTTTCATACCAGTGTATTGAGGGCGAATATATGATGGCGGATGAATATGATGCCCTGATTCAGGACCCATCCAATTTCTACAGTAATGTCTACCTGCCGCGCATATACGGCGCGCTGCAGGGCTTCACCGCCCCCAGCCTCACCAACGTGCTTGAAATATATGGCTCTGCCCTTAATTTTATACCATTTGGCATACCCCCAGTTCAGGCTGCCCTTAAGGCTCTTATGGAAGCCGGGAATGAAGCCCTGAAGTATATAGGATTTGTTGGTGCCCACATGGCTGAAATAGCATCCCTCGGATTTCCTGCCTTCTGGGACGGCCCTAGCAAGTGTCCGTTTGACATGATTGGCGACACCCTCAGGGGAACAAAAGGGATAATGCTGGATATGTATCGCCAGCCGGATAAGCTCCTCCAAGCAATGGAGGTATTAACGCCGTTAGTAATTAAGATAGGGGTAGGCGGGGTCAAGGCATCTGGAGTCCCCGTCGTGGCGGTAGTTATGCATAAAGGTGCTGACGGTTTCCTCTCTAATGAGCAGTATAAGAAGTTCTACTGGCCCACCTTTAGAAAGCTCCTCATAGGCTTAATTGATGAGGGAATCGTACCATTCCTTTTTGCTGAGGGGGGCTACAATACGCGTCTGGAAATCGTCCGTGATTTACCTAAGGGCAAGGTTATATGGTGGTTAGACCACACCGATATGGCTAAAGCCAAGAAAA
>CAZJMM010000124.1:0-4194 GCA_964547155.1 uncultured Dehalococcoidaceae bacterium
TACACCTCTCTATTCGTCGGCAGCGTCAGATGTGTATAAGAGACAGCATCAATAGTAACTTCCAGAGTATAGTCATCAATTACCTTGACACCTTGTATCTCCCTTTCCTTACCTTCTAAGACCTCTTTTACCCCCACGATGTCCCCCAGGTAGATAGGAGCAGTCTGGGACTGGGTCTGGGGACTGCAGGCACGTTCCCAGGAATATTTGAAGTCTTGGGCTTTTACCTCCCTGCCATCATGGAATTTGACCCTATGGCGCAGGGAGAAGGTGTAAGTTTTGCCATCCTGACTTTTCTGCCATTTCGTGGCAATGTCCGGGGCTGGTTTTAACTTGTCGTCCAGTCGAACCAGTCCGCTGAAGATTTGCATAATGTAGCTGTGAGAAGCCATCTCTCCAGATATTGCCGGGTCTAAGGTTATGGGACCGGTATCCCACAGGTTAAGGTCTGCTGTGGTAGTTGGTGCCTTTGGCTGACAGGCACTGACCAGAGAGACAACCACAGCGCAAAAAAACAAGATTACTACCGTTAATTTGAGACGTCTATTACGCACCTTTCCTTGTGCTCCTTCAAAACAAATTTCTGGCTTTAAGGCTCAGGTATTTCTTGTCACCAATAATGATATGGTCAAGGACGTCAATGCCCATAATTTCAGCGGCTTCAACCAACCGTTTGGTTAGTTTGATGTCTTCTTCAGAAGGCTCAGGGTCACCTGAAGGATGGTTGTGGACAAGGATGACGGAAGCGGCACTAAGGGAAAGAGCCGGCTTGAGGACTTCTCTGGGGTGAACAATGCTGGTATCAAGACTGCCTACGGAAACCTTATCTTTCCCCAGATACTGATTTCGAGTATCTAAGAGGATAACAAAGAAATGCTCTTTCTTTTTGTCTTTGAGTTCAGTTTTAATTAACCTGACCACATCCTCCGGAGACTTTACGGCTATCTTCTTACCTTCGTCAAAGGGAGCTTCCAGCCGTTTACCTAATTCAAAAGCAGCCTTAAGCTGGGTAGCCTTAGCCTGACCGACACCTTTCACCTTCATCAATTCTTCTACGGAGGCGTTGGCGATGCCTTTGAGGTTGCCGAATTCCCTGATGAGGTTCTGGGCAATGACCATCACCGATTCCCCCTTGGTTCCCCTGCCCAGAATTAAGGCTAAGATTTCTTGGGCTGACAGGGCTTCAGCCCCGAGTTTCATCAACCTCTCTCGAGGACGCTCTGATAGAGGCAGGTCATGAACGGTAAAAGACTTCTTCAATTAGCGTACTCCCATCCGAGAGGTGAAGACATCAGAGCTATCTTGGCTCTTAACTCATTCAAGAAATCAAAACTGAAGAGACTTGGTTTTGGTCGTACTTCGCTGGTGATGTAAGCGCGCCACTGGGCATCTAACCCTTCGGTATCGAAACCATAAGCTTGAATCAGAGCCTCATTATAGGTATTACCCTGTTTAAGGAGGTCCAGTAATTCAAAGATTTTGTCTTTGCCGTAATTCTGAATAAGAAAGCGGACAATGCTATCGCTCTCGGCGTAGGAAATGAATGCTTCCTCAGCCTTGGCAGAAAAAGCGCTGGATAGAGTGCGGATGGAAATCAATTTTTGCTCCGTAATGGCTTCCTGGAGCCATTTTTGAAGCTCCGGGTCAGGTTCACCTTCGGCGTACATAGCCAGACCTTCACTGAGCCAGGTGGGCAGGATAGCGCCGTAAGGGCTGAAAGTGACCTGATGGGTTACCAGATGGGCAAGTTCGTGGGCTAAGGCTCTCTTACCCCAGCTTAGTTGTGCTTGGGAAATACCCAAGGCGATAATGCCATACTCAGTATAGGCAGCGCCGCCAGTCCACTCTCTGGGGAAAATCATAGCGCCTTGAAGGTCTTGACTGTTGGCATAGATGTACGCCTTGACGGGTTTCTCAGGGTGAGCGCCAATATCTGTGGCTAACCGGTCTAAGGCTTTTTCACAGGTAGCCAATAACTCCTCAGCAAAAGACTGACTACCTTCATACCAAAAAAGACTTAGTCGTGGTGTAGTTAAGCTTTGCCATTTATAACGGAGGTCATCAAAAGTGGTCAGGTCAACCGGGGTCTCAAGTCTATTCCCCCCAGCATCTTCCACCGTCCACCAATACTTTATACTGGCACCGGGTGGCAAAGTGGCTTTTCGAGTGTCCCATACCCATTTGGTCTCTACCTTTGGGGCTGGGGTAAACCTGGGCCAGGCTTCACTGATAACCTGCGCGTAGTTCATGCGGTCGACCTGATAATGGAGACGAATTTTAGTAATATCGCTGGGGCTTTCCACATTGATTTTGAAAACGAGGGCTGAAGGGAAGTAAATCTCAACGCTACTTTCTGAAAGGGAAATACCTGCCTCAGCCTTAACGGCGTGAGGAGCAACAGCAGGACTGACGAGGAGACATAAGAGCGCGAATAAGAACAGAAGACGTTTTATCATTTCTCTTCTCCAATTTTAGACCTGAGGTAAGCTGTTACGAATTCATCCAGTTCCCCATCTAGAACACTGGTGGTGTCGCTGGTTTCATAACCTGTACGGAGGTCTTTTACCATTTTATAGGGATGCAGGACGTAGCTTCTAATCTGGTTGCCCCAGCCGGCTTCAATGCGTTTACCCTTGAGTTTAGCTCTCTCCTCCTCTTTTTTGGCTCGTTCCCGCTCCAGTAGGCGGGCGTAAAGCACTCTCATGGCATTTTCTTTATTCTGGTGCTGGGAGCGTTCACTTTGGCAACTGGCAGCCAGCCCTGTAGGAGTATGAGTAATTCTTACTGCCGAACTCGTTTTCTGCATATGTTGTCCCCCAGGGCCGCTGGACCTGAAAGTTTCAATCCGCAGGTCCTGAGGGTTTATCTTGAGGTCTATGTCTTCTTCGGCTTCGGGTAGTACTTCGACGAGAACGAAGGAGGTGTGTCGGGCATGGTCAGCATCAAAAGGCGACAGACGGACGAGGCGATGGACACCATGTTCTGACTTGAGATAGCCATAGGCATAATCGCCCCTGACCTCTATGGTAGCACTTTTGATGCCAGCTTCGTCACCCGGGGAAACATCTAAGACCTCGGAATGGTAATCATGTTTTTCTGTCCAGCGCAAGTACATTCGCATCAGCATTTGTGCCCAGTCCTGGGATTCAGTGCCACCAGCGCCGGAGTGAATGGCAAGGATAGCGCTTCGGGTATCATATTCGCCTTCGAGCATTAAGCGAGTTTCCAATTCCTCAAGTTTGGAAGTCAGGCGCTCAATTTCGTTTTCAATCTCCTCTCGGAGAGAATAGTCTTCCGTTTCAATAGCTAAAGCTACCAGACGGGAAAGCTCCTCAGTCTTTTCTTCTAAGGAATGCCAAGTGGAGGCAAGCTGGCGATTGGCTTCCAGTTGACGCATAACGGTTTTGGCTCTGTTCTGGTCAAGCCAGAAGTCGGGCTGAGCTGACTCTACTTCTAACTGGTTAATCTCCTTCTCCTTACCGGAGATGTCAAAGATGCACCATTATTTCTGAGATTCGAGTGTGTAAGGATTCCAACTTTTGCTTTTCTTCTTCCATATTGTTCCCTTCTATTTATTATTGAGTTAGCTAAAAAGGCTTTGCTGAGTATATTGTACCTGTTTATTAGGCTGTGGGGCTATTTTACCGCCGGCGGCTAAATGAGCCAAGCGTGTTGGTTCAGGAAGGCGGTGATTTCGACAACACTGCTTTACCCAGTATATAGCTGCGGGCAGGTCAACTTTGTGCCCGATAGAAACATAAATTGGATTCATTCCAGCCTTAGTCCTGAGGGCAGCACCGATAACCTCGGCACCATCAAAAATCTCTTTATGTGAACCAACTTGGTAATCTACCGGCTCGTGTTTACCCCAGAGGAGAGACTTGGCACAGCCAATGCTGGGGGTATCCAGAAGGAGCCCCAAATGGGAAGCAAGTCCAAAGCGTCTGGGGTGGGCAATTCCTTGACCATCCACCAAGATGAGGTCTGGAGTTGTGGTTAACTTTTCACAAGCTGCCAGGATTAGCGGCGACTCTCGGAAGGATAATAGACCGGGTACATAGGGGAAGGCAGGTTTCCCTTCGGCTATCTGGACCTCAACTATAGTCAGTTCAGGATAGGCCAAGACGACTACGGCTCCCCGGGCAATGCCCTTAGAATCTGGGTGGGAGATGTCCACGCCGGCGATGAAGCGAG
>CAZJMM010000125.1:0-4189 GCA_964547155.1 uncultured Dehalococcoidaceae bacterium
GGGTTAACCTAGACATATATCTTCAACTTAACGTATGGAATAATCATGCCGGAGTCACAAACAGAATGGAATCGAGGCTAAGTTAGAATTTAACAGACATCCCGATGTTTGTGCAGTGGTGACGTAGCTTATGAGGGTGCTGCTTAAACCGGATAGGGGTTCACCTGATAAATTTCTCGATATCCTTTATTACCCACTCCAAGCCTAATTGCTTCAGCTTATCGGCTTTGGGTATACCTTGAGGGGAATAGCCAACGGCATCATAATACTCGTCTAAAAGCGCATCCAGCTTTCGTATCACCTGACCCGTAGCTGGGCCGGCGTTCTTAAGTGGCTCGGTTAGCATCCTGGCGGGGAGGGTATCATCCTTGCGACTGAATCCCTCACGCAGATTGAAGGAACGCTCAAGGCAAATAATTCTTTCTCCTATGTGGTTCAAATAGGCTGGGTCGCCAAACTCAGTAAATCCTGTCGCTGCCACAAGGAGCTTCCCACGGAATTCGGGAGTAAACCCGGTAACAGGACCAAAGCTGCATTGAATAACCGAGTCTTCAACTGCTTGTGATATTTGGTTGCGGGCAATGTCTCCCCCTTTACTCTCCTCGGCAAACCTGTCCTTCGTTCCAGCAAGTTCCTCTCTGGGTCGACCATACATATGGTTGGCGCCTACATTTGAGGTGGCAAGGATTAATCCATAGCCTTTAACAGCACGGGGTTCATAGGCTGGAAGCTCAAGACCCTTTACATGCATGGCGCAAGCTGCAGCACCCTTGCCAATATGCTCGGCGGCTCGTTTAGTTCCTTCACCAAGTAGCTTCCCGAAACCTTCACGTCTTCCGATTTTCTCTACCAGTTTCACTATTTCGCCATGGTTACCCCAGGTAAGGTCAAGTCCATCAGTATCCTTTTTGGTGATAATTCCTCTTTCAAATAGCTCGCAGGCAAAGCCAATAGCATTGCCCGTGCTGACGGTATCAATGCCAAGCTTGTCGCAGATGGAGTCTGCCGCCACCAGATAGGCTTTATCAGTGATACCTAGATTGCCACCCAGAGACCAGATGGTCTCATAATCAGGACCTTCGCTAAGGGCACCAGCATATGGACCTTCGGTTACCCTACGCACTTGACCGCACTTTGTCATGCAGCCCCAGCAGCCATCGTTTTTGATTTTTATCTTAACGAATTCCTCCTCGCTTATTTTCTCGACACCTTCAAGGTGCCCCTCCTGGAAGTTCTTCACCGGAAATATGCCCATATTCTCAAAACCCAAGGTCAGGTATGACGTTCCAAAGTTAGTCATCTGAATTCGCCGGGGACTTGTCTTTAAGGCTTCAATCTGTTCCCTCGCCAGTCTTTTCAATTGCTGCGGGTCATATACGCTGAGTGGTCCAGATGAGTTCACAGCGATAGCCTTTAACTTTTTAGCTCCCATTACGGCACCTATACCAGTACGCCCACCACAACGGCGGTCGCTAAGAATAACGGCATAGCGGACCAGCTTCTCCCCAGCCGGCCCAATACAGGCGACTTTTGTCGAGGCACCATGCTTTTCCCGTAGTTTCTTTTGAGTTTTCTCGGTATCCAGCCCCCAGATTTCATACGCATCCAGAATATGAACTCCATCCACGTCAATATGTATATACGTTGGATTCCTAGCTTCGCCTTCAACAATGATTCCGTCGAACCCAGCGAACTTGAGAAAGGCACCAAAGCTTCCACCCATCACAGACTTAGCTATAGTCCCGGTAATAGGACTCTTGGTTACTATAGCTGTTCTGGAAACAGACATCACGGTAGTAGCACCAAGGGGACCCATCATGAATATCAGTTTGTTATCTGGTCCTAAGGGTTCTACCCCAGCCTTAAGTTCACTGTAAAGGTATCTATCAGCCAGACCTCGCCCACCAAGGAAATTCTTCATCCATTGCTCAGGTATATCCTCAATATGGCTCTTATGGTTGCTTAGATCAAGACGCAAAAGTTTGCCAGTATAACTACGCATTTTCACCTCCAAAGTTGATATTAATCAAACAAGTACTAACCACCGGTAAGAAAGTTAAGGATGATAATCTCGTCGTTGTCCTGCACAGGAGTATTCAGGTCCACAGGGCGAATACCATCGGAATTCAGGTAAATGCCAAAGACCCTAAGTAAATGCCCCTGCCTATCAAAAAGAAGGTTTTTGATGTTTGGGAATTGTGTCTCAAGGCTCTTAAGACATTCACCAACCGTGCGCCCGGTTACCTCGTATGTCTCTACACCACTAGGTTGTTGCAGGATCGGTGGCAGCTTGATTCTGATGCTCATCTTGGGTTCTCTTATAGTCGGAAGACGAGACCCTCATCAGCATTAACCCGGATTTTTTCGCCTTCCTTGATAACCAGCGTGCCATTACCCGTGTTTGATACCAAGGGAATATCATATTCTCGGGCGTGAATACAGGCATGGCTGAGAGAGCCACCACCGTTAGTAACTATCCCTTTAACCAACGGAAGCACTGGGGTCCATCCCGAAGCCATAGACGGGCAAACCAGGATATCACCTGGTTGCACTGTGTAAGCATCTTCGTTAGTTATTAAAAGGTGTGCCTTACCTTCGGCAGTACCAGCCGGACTGCCGCAGTTACCAAAAAGAATGGCACCGGTTTCTGGTCTGGGTATAGCCCGTTCACCAATGACAATCTTAGAAACTATAGCGTCATGAACAGACAGCATATGCTTATTTATCTCCTCGGGTGTTACTGGTTCTCTGGAAATAATAGGCGAACGTGTGCGATATTCCTTTTGCGCTGTCCACGTTTTCTTGCGTTCCTCGGCAATATCCTTAACCTCGTACGAGTCGGGATAAGCAATGAATAGCTCCAGCTCATCAGGTATGAAAAAGAATATATCATCCGGACTTTCGATAGTGCCAAACCTTACCAGTCTCTCTCCAATCTTCCTCATAAGGTAGCGAAAGGTAGTATGACATCCCTGTTCCCATTCCACGTCATGGCTTTCGCTGAAAGAGCTTGTCCTTTGACTCACGCTAAGAACCGCCAGAAACCACTCCATATCGGGGTATTTGGCAGCCTTCACTTTGTCTACGAGCTCACGAGTTAACGTCTCCCGCTCCTTCACCAAGCGGGGTCTTATATTATCAAGCGGGAAGGGCGCCTTAGCATCTTTTGATAGTGAGAGGTATTGCTGAATGTGAGCTATAGCTGGTGTTGGGTCCTCCCACCACGAAGGGATAATGAACTCCATCATCCGTTGCGACCGCCAGCCATAACCTTTCACAAATAGAAAGTCATGGAGGTCTTTCTCCACCCATTCTCTACCAGCAGCAATCTTTTTTAAGGCTGGTATGACCTCGGGGGCGGGGTTTTCAGTGAAGATTTTATCAATCTTAAGCTCGATGGCACGAGTACGGAGTCCCCACAGCGCTTTATCTTCTACAAAGAGTTTGTTATCGTAGCCGCGTATTATTCTGTGCCAGGTGGGCGAAAACTCCTTAATCCCGGCATACTTCTCAACAATCTCGGTGCATTCCCAGTAGGCAGTATACATGGCAAAGAGATTGTAGAAGTGAGTTTCCCAAGACCGGTAAAGATACTGTATAGCCTCTCTAAATATTTTGTACAGTTCGTACTGGGTTGCCTTTTCGTAATCATAAGTCCTGAATTTGTGAGACAGCCCTTTTATTTCATTCTCTAAATCCGTATAAAGCTTGTCCCAGTTGGGTGCAAAATCTCCGAGTATAAACTTTTTGAAGTTCTTTTCTCTTTCTGCAATCTCAGCTTCGTCGCTAATCCTGAGAGCGCCAGCCAGGGCGCACCCATCTATGTTACGTACCTCACTCCCCCTGATGGTAGGCACCCATGTTTCACCAGCGGCGTAAATCAAGCCGTGCGTTAAGGCGTAATTCCAGGACCAGCCAAACAGGGGAGTCCATGCTGGGTAGCTGTGGGAAAAGTTCAGGAACCACATCGGGTATTTCTTCAGGTCTCTTTGAGGCATGAACTCTCTTACGTATAAGTTCCACATCCAAGGCATTTTTCTCCTCCTTTATTGTTTATGACATATGCCGATTAAGCGCGTTATAGGAATTGCACTTCCCTTTAGTGCACTTGCCTGCCACCATCGACCAGTAATGTTTGACCACTAATAAAATCGCTATAGTCGCTAGCAAAGAAGATAACAGCACCAAC
>CAZJMM010000126.1:0-1074 GCA_964547155.1 uncultured Dehalococcoidaceae bacterium
ATACGCGGAGGATGGGACGGGGAGCAGTGCCGGATGACCACCCACTTGCCGTTGGCGGGCGGTATCGCGGAAGGCTATTGCGTGACGCCGATGTTGTTCTAATCGTTGGTCATTGCATAGGATATCTAGAAGGTTATGGGCAGGGCCCCCCTTATGGTAGCTGGAATGTGAACGCTAAATATATTCAGATAACAGAAAGCCCTCAGGACCTGAGCCTTATGATACCCACTGAGTTGGAAATTCTCGGTAACGTAAAAACGGTGCTTCGGCAGATGATAGACTGTGCTTCGACTTTAGTTAAAAAAGCACCTAAAAGAGAGGCATGGCTAAAGCTCTTAAGCGAGAGCCGTCAGGTCTCGGAACAAAGACAGCAGCAAGAAGAGCAGGGGGCTAAGAACGCTTCGCCAATTCACCCCGCAGTGCTAGGCCGAGAAGTTGCTAATTTTCTGGATGATAGTGCCAGAGATGCTATTGTTATTTTTGATGCCTTTACGGGTACAGCTTACTTTACTGATAGGCTGACAAGCAGATTTGCCGGTCAGGTCCTGGATGGGGCAGAGCAAGGGGGGGTAGGGCAAGGCATTGGTATGGGCATAGGTGCCCAACTTGCCCGTCCTGGTAAACCAGTACTCTCCTATATGGGTGACTTGGGGATGGGAGTCGGTGCCATGGATATTGAAACCGCGCTGAGGTACAAGCTACCGGTGGTATATTTAGTCAACTGTAATAGCACAAATATCTCCGGTGTTAGAGATGTATATTTTGCGAAAACCAAGTTAGCTGTGGTTCGTGATTCCTCGCCCGGCATGGTTTGGGACTTTCTGCCCAACATCAGGTATGATAAGATGTTTGCTCCGTTGGGCTGTTATACTGAGCATGTGGAAAAACCAAGTGAGATTCGCCCTGCCCTGGAAAGGGCCTTTAATTCTGGGGTCACCAGTGTGGTTAATGTCGTTACTGACTCTAATGTTACTCACCCGCTAAACCTGATGCCAATCTCATCTGCGTTGTTAGCCATGTTGAGCCCGGAACAATTACCTGAGCGTGGTAGGAAGATTCTCTATCCCGATTCAG
>CAZJMM010000126.1:1174-4147 GCA_964547155.1 uncultured Dehalococcoidaceae bacterium
GGTAGAAAGGTAAAAGTGGGGCAAACTGAATATAAAAGGTTCGAATCTATAAGGCTCCAGAGAGACATTATAGACAAGAACTATCAGAGGGCTATTGAGGCCCATGATAGAGGTATCCCCGTAGTTTGGACTGCCTCCGATTTCCCCGCAGAGATTATTTACGCCATGGATATGATACCTGTGTATCCAGAAAACCTGGCAGTCATGGTGCTTGTTAAGAATGAATTGGTCGGGCTTGCCAACTTGGCTGAGGAAAAGGGTTATATTCAGGATATCTGCGCCTATGCTCGGTGCAACCTTGGTTCTGTTGAATCAGGGATCAGTCCTATTGGTCCTATCCCGAAGCCGGATGTCTTATGCGTAAATACGTGTCAGTGTTTCCAGGTAATGAAGTGGTTTGAAGTCCTGAGTCGGCACTTTAATGTCCCTTACTATGTGCTCGATACCGGCTTTTTGCCCGAGTACAGTTGGGATAAGATAGTACTCAACAAAGATGGAGACCCCTCAAATGGTAGGAGTGCCAAGCAGTATCTTAAGCGGCAATTACAGGAGTTTGTCGCTCTGTTAGAAGAGACAGCACACCGCAAGATGGATTACGACTATCTCAGGGAGATTTTGGACCGTGTGAATCGCACATCTCAGCTGTGGTTTGAGATAATGGAGTCAGCGGCTAATATCCCTTCGCCTATTACTGTGTTCGACCTCTATATAGCCATGTCTGTCATATTTAGTATGCGCGGCACTCAGGAGGCTTTGGACTTCTACGAAAAGGTCAAGGCTGAGGTAGATGAAAGAGTAGCTCAAAGGATAGCTGCTGTTCCTGGTGAAAAACTTAGGTTACACTTCGAGAATATGCCACTATGGTATGGCTTGAGAGAAGATCGTGATTTCTTTGCAAAGCATGGGGTTGCTGTTCTAAGCAATGAATACCTCTATATGTATGTCAAACATTATGATGACCTGTCTGACCCCCTTGGTAGTATCGCGGCACAATATGAGCACTCTGCACAAAATTCTTGGGGTGGTATAGCCCGAGCTAAATTTATCTCGGAATTGATCAATAGACTTCACCTTGATGGCTTTATCATGCACAACAGTCGTACTTGTAAGAATGTTGCTCTCGAACTCCCTCATATGGCTAAGGTAATTAAAGAAAAGACTGGGGTTCCCGGTCTCATTTTTGACGCTGACCATGGCGACCCGCGTTTTTATAATGCAGAAGAAGTAAGAAGGTCATGGGAACAATACATTGTGATGCTATCTGATATGAAGAACAAGGGCTAACAGGATTAGATTTATTGTTGGGGGAAAGACATAGTGAAATCGGCAATTTGGGGCAAGTTAGCAGAGTTCTTAGCGGATCCCTATAAGCGACTAGAAGAACAAAAAGGCACCTATGGGAAGCGTGTAATAGGTCATTTTGTCCCTGGTATTCCGGCAGAGCTGATTCATGCTGCTGGATTGCTACCAGTAGCGCTGTTGGGAAGTAGCAAGCCAATTTCCAAGGCAGATGCTCACTTAACACAATCTACCTGCTCTCTAGTTAGAAGCAATCTGGAAATGGCTCTCGATGGTCATTTGGATTTCCTTGATGGCGTCGTACTTACTCATGCCTGTGAATGTACACGTTCAGCAGCCCTCAGCTGGTATGACATATTCTCCACGCCTTTCTTTGATGTTGTTTTGCTACCAAAGAAGTTGAACGGTAGCCCGGTAGTGCGAGAGCGGTTTACGGAAGAACTTTCAAGGTTTAGGAACTCGTTGGAGAATTTCGTTGGCAAAAAAATACCAGATGGTCGCCTTAAAGAGAGCATCTACCTCTATAACCAAGGTAGAGAAGCTCTAAGAAGACTCTACGACATCAGCAGAAATTCCCCTCAACTTGTAACCAGCAGGGAGGTCTTTATGGCGATTAAGTCTTCAATGTTGATGCCGAAAGAAGAGCATAACAGATTACTATATCAGCTTCTCTCCGAATTGGAACTAAAAGAAGCTGGTAAAACTACAACGTATAAGGGAGTGAAACTGGTCCTTGATGGGCATATGGTTGAGCCCCTCGTCATACTTGACCTTATAGAAGAAGTGGGAGGTTATGTCGTGGGTGATAACCTCACCACCGGGTCCAGATGCGTAGCTGAGGATATCCGTCTGAATGGGGACCCTTTGGAGGCTATAATAGACCAACACTTGGCAAGTCCGCCCTTTGCTGGATACTACGATCCGCGGGTAGACCGAGGGCAATTTCTACTGGAACTTGTAGAGAAGTACCATGCCAGCGGTGTAATCTTCTTAATTCTTTATCAATGTGACCCCTATGTTTATGACTACCCTGATTTAAAAAAGGCGCTTAATAAGGCTAGTGTCCCTAACCTAATGATACAGACAGAGCTTTCAACAACATCGTTGGCACAGATTAGAACGCGCCTTCAAGCTTTTATAGAAATCATAACGGCAGGTGGAGTTTTCGCTGGAGCCGAATGAAAGAATAACGGTGGCTTTAGCTATTCCATCGTAGCTCGATAATAAATAGGTGGCGTATGAGCCCAAAATTGAAGTGGAGAACCTGAGCCAAGATATAGATTGCCTCATTGACAGAAGTTAGAGTAATGATGTAACTTATGACTTCCTCTATATTAAATCAGCGAGAGGCAATTTCTGAGCGGAAACAAGGTAGAGGAAGCGAGAAGGAGGTGTAAATGATGTGAAGGTCAAATATTGAACAGGCAGAAATCTTATCTGGAGGGTTAGGACAAGAAATCTTATCTGGAGGATTAGGAGTAATATGAAAAGGAATACATTAGATGTAATAGTTATTAGTATTTGCCTGATATTGATATTAGCTATGTTCCCCCTCATGTCAGCTTGTGCTACACCAGCACCGACCCCAACCCCAACACCGACACCAACCCCGACACCAGACCCACCGCCGACACCAAAGGCACCAATCAAAATAGGAGCCCTGTTACCGCTCAC
>CAZJMM010000127.1:0-4134 GCA_964547155.1 uncultured Dehalococcoidaceae bacterium
GCTGGGTAATTCCCAGGAGGGGTGACCCTACGGAAAGTGCCACAGAAACATACCGGTTGCTTTGAGCAACTAAGGGTGAAATGGTGAGGCAAGAGCTCACCAGCGGCTGGGTGACTAGCCGGCTGGGCAAACCCCACCCGGAGCAAGACCAAATAGAGGAATGGGACGCCCGGCCCAATCCCGGGTTGGTCGCTTGACCCTGATGGTAACATCAGGGCTAGATGGATGGTCACCGGTCGCCCGTCGGCGACTACAGAATTCGGCTTACAGGTTTACTTGACCTTTCTTTGTTAGTTTCTTTCGACTTTGCCGCACAAAAATTGCTACAATCTAAGTATTGTTGGTTACTGGAGGTAAATTAGTCATGGGAAAAAGAAAATATTTGTTCGGGGCATTAATTTTTATTCTGCTCTTGGTTTTCTTATGGGGAGCTTGTGCGTTTCCTTTTAATCAGCCTTTCAACCAGCCTTACAATCAACCTGCTGAACTGGACACCCTTAATGAAGCCTGGGGAATTGTCTTTCAGGAATATGTAGATAAAGATAAACTAGACAGTGAGAAGCTGAGTCAGGGGGCTATCAAGGGCATGATAGAAGCCCTGGATGACCCCTATAGCGCTTACCTTGACCCAGAGACATACCAACTTCAATTGAAAAGCCTTAAAGGGACTTACCAGGGTATTGGAGCCCATGTCACTATGAAAGATGGTCAGCTTATAGTTGTCGCACCCATTGCTGACTCGCCAGCAGAGAAAGCTGGAGTTAGACCTGGTGACAAGATTCTTAACATTAACGATGAATCAACTGAGGGTGTGAGTCTGGTGGAGGCAGTGCTTAAAATTCAGGGACCTCAAGGTACTCCAGTGCGTCTTACCATTCTTCACGAGGATGAAGTAGAGCCAGTAACTATTACCATAACTCGTGCTGAGATTAAAATTAAGAGTGTGGTTTTAGAAATGCGTGAGGACATTGCTTATATCAAACTCACTAATTTTACCGAGACTACCGCTGCTGAGCTTATTACAGCACTCCAAGATATGCCCAACAATACTATTGGGATTATTCTTGATTTGCGCAATAACCCTGGTGGCTTGCTTCAGGTGGTTGTTGATGTAGCGGAGCAGTTTCTTAAAGAAGGAGTGGTGGTCAATGTGGTTGACAACCAAGGGCGGAAGACCACATTGGAGGTAAAGAGAGGCGGTTTAGCCACAGATTTGCCGTTAATTGTTTTGGTAAATGAAGGTAGTGCCAGTGGTAGTGAAGTTTTAGCAGGGGCTATTCAGGACAACGGTCGGGCTAAGCTGGCTGGGAAACAGACTTTTGGCAAAGGTAGCGTCAACTCGGTGCTTCCCCTCAAGGATGGCTCGGCTTTATACCTGACGGTGGCTCGCTGGTTTACTCCCTTAGACAAGCCTATTGAGGGTGTAGGACTCACCCCAGATTACCCTCTGGAGTTGGAAGGCGATGAATTAGTTAGCTGGGCTATTGACTATCTGGAGACCCAGGTGAAAGTCAAAGTTATGGCAGGAGTCGGTAGTTAAGAAGTCTTCACTAATGTCATTTGTATTATGAAGACCTAGGCTTCTTCCTCCATTTTGTTAGCCAGAGCACCAGGGGTGGTATCCAGAGCCAGCAGAAGATACCAACCCAGATAACTGCATCGGCTAAGAATCTGCCAAAACTGGTAAGACCTCGTATTGCTGACTTAAGTGTATTTAGAGCGTTCCAGCCGGGCTGGGTTAAGGCTTTTGCTTCCCGAAGATTGACCTCAATGAATGCCATGTCTGACGTCCGCTCTAAGTACTGGATTCGCCCTTTCACCTGCTCGATCTGTCCTCTAATATTAGAAAGCTCCCTATGGACTTGGAGAATTTCCTCTACTGTCTGGGCTTTTTGCAGTATTTCCAGGTACTGAGCTTCGGTTGCCTCCAGATTATGTAGCTGAGCTTGCAAATCAATGTATTCTTCGGTTACATCCTGGCTTTGGGTGCTCTCAGAAGGCACCTTTATGGCAATCTGGCGGAGTCTGCTAAAAGCCTCTTCAAACCTGTCAGCCGGGACTCTTATGGAAATTACCCCTGAGATTTCCTCTTTGGTCTCATACTTGTTAGAAGAGACCACATAGCCACCTAATTCCTTAGCTATCATGTTGATTTTGTCCATAGCCTCAACTACATTTTTGACATCCAAGCTTATGAAGCCTGTCCTTATAATTTTTCGGTCTATGGTTACGGCACCCGGTTCCATACCGCCGGGGAGGTATTCACCTTTCTCGGTTGGTGGGAGTGGAGCTGGTACCGGTGTGGGGGTAGGAACAGGTGGCGTCTGTGCTGGTCGAGCACAGGCTATGGTCAATGCGAGTATCAGAATAAGTAATGCTGGCAGCGCAATTTTGAATGACCTTTTCATCTGTCTTTGACCTCCTCGGTCAGCAGTGTTGGCTTTCTACTTCGACTCATTGTTTATTATAACGGAAAACAGAAGAAAAAAGTTTGGCTTTAGTCCGAAATCTAAGCCTTTTGAGAAATTACTTGACGGTGCGCATGGTTGCTTTGGTCCATACTCCTTGCACCCGGGGAGCGGTTTTAAGTATTTCTTTCACCAGGCTATTGTTCCTGTTACCAATGTATATCCAGGAGATGGTGTCTTTAAAATTATCCAATCTTATTTGCCTTAAGGCTCTGACAAATACCGGATTGGGGTCATGGCAGCCTTCATAGCGGTCAAATCTATCAGTGGCTTGTTCGAAATCTGTAAATGACAAAACTACCCCGGGCACAACACCGGCACCATAATTTTCTATCAGCAATGGATACTCACCGAAGTCGTAGGCTTCTCCATAGGCATATCCTTTTTGAAGCGAAATCACTCTGATGCCAAAGCTCCGGCTGTCCCTCTCCGGGTTCATCAGAGTCCCATAGGCGAAAAGCGACTTCGGATTGGGAATTTCGGTGGTTGATTTAACCCATCGCCTTATCTTGTTTAGGAAGATGTCAGCGCTAATGGAGCTTTCTTCTAACCTCAGATATTGCTCTACTTGGTGCAAAGGAATCTCCAGTAAATAACGCCTTACTACATCTTCATTCTCCTCTGCCAGTTCTAAGTTAATGAAGTCCCAATCAAGCTCTTTAGGGAGGTTCCTTACGATTCGCTGTGGCGAAGTTCTGAAGTAGGGCTTTATGACTCGGAAAGGTTTTTGAAAGAACTTGAGATGGATACTGGCAAGTTTGTCTATCTCGTGTTCGTTAAGGTAACTGCGAATGGTTTTTCCAGTGTTCTTCTCTATGTAGGAAGGATTCAAGTGCAAGAATTCTGGAACATCCTTGATATCCACTGTCAGTATTCTTTTGCCGTTAAGAAAATCCTCAAGGAGGGCAATTTGTCTTCTGGACGCCATACTGGAAAGCTTTTCGGAAAAGAACTCGGTATATGCCTTGGCTAAATCAACTATGCTTAGAACACCCTTTTCGGTGTTTACCATCGCCTTGGAGCCATTTTCTCGTACATTCTCCTCTTGTCCAGAGTCAATCTGGTATCCGAGATAATAAGAGGGGCGTTTGAACTTGATATCAGAAATAACGAAGGCGAGTTTAGTCAGGATGATTTTGTAGTAATCCGGATGCTGATACCTTTCAACCCAATTTTTGTGTTCCCTCAGGTCAGCCTTAATAAGGTCAGTAATATAATCTACCGCAGCAAACCAGAAAAGAAAGCCAACTCTCATCTGGTTTGGTTCTGGAACGTAAGGGAGGCACAATTCTATTCTTCTATTTCGGCGAGGTCGGTACAAAGCCTCTTTTGCTGGTTTATGGTTAAACAAGAGGTAAGCAATAACTGGACTTATGGTGTGGGTAGCTATCAGAGCAACGTCTGCCCCCAGTTTTTGTGCCTTGACAAAGGCAAAGGCATTGCTGGGAATATGAGCCTTGAATTCGCAAAGGTCATTACCTTCAAAATAGGAGTCCAGTAGCAAGTTCAAGTGGGTGCTATTCCCAAGGATATCTTCTCCTCGAGCAAGCCCGATCAATTGTGCTCGCTGGGTCAAGACATTATCTACGAGGGCTTCTATCCCTCTATTGATAGGGGTCAGGGGGGTAGTCGCTTCTATTAGAGTGCCCTGGGAGTCGTAGTCATG
>CAZJMM010000128.1:0-4113 GCA_964547155.1 uncultured Dehalococcoidaceae bacterium
CTAAACTTTTTGTCCATTTTTTCGTTTTTATGACTGATAGCACCGCTAATATCAAATACCAGCAGGGAGGTAAAACAGTGAAAAGATGGACTTCGATTCTAATCACATTGGCAATTGCTCTGGCATTGGTTTTACCTGTATCTAATGTCGCCGCCCAAGAACCACTCACTGTCACTAAGACTCCCGATAAAACCTCAGCTTCCCTTGGTGATAACATCACTTATACCTATACCATCACTAATAATTCGGACAATCTTACCGTTGATAACATTACTTTGACTGACGACAAACTGGGAGCTATCCCTTTGAGTAAAGATACCCTTGTGCCGGGCGACAATGTCACAGCTACCAAAACCTACACTGTGGTCGCTGCTGACTTCCCCGGACCTATCACCAATACTGCCACTGTTACCGGCAAGGACCCCTTAGCCAATACGGTCACCGACAATGCTACCGCCTCCGTCACCCTTAACCCACCACTTGTGGTGAGCAAATCAGCCGACAAGACCACAGCCTCGCCCCACGAGACCATCACTTATACCTACATGATTACTAACGCTGGCAGTGTCACTATCAGCGATATAACACTAACCGACAGCAAGTTAGGGGCAATCACTTTAAGCGCAACAACTCTTGCCACCGGGGCAAACCTGACCGCCACCGCCACCTACACTATCACTGTCTCTGACCTTCCCGGACCAATTACCAATACCGTCACCGTCCAGGGTAAAGACCCATCCGGCAACCCGATCTCCGCAACCAGCACTCCAGTCTCAGTGACCCTTACCATCAACAAGACCCTTTTGAACAAGGCTGAGGTACTAATACTAAGTGGCGTCCCAGGCAAAGGACTTAGCAAAGCGCCTGGCTTACAAAAGCCTTTTAATCCTAAATCAAGAGCCGCGGAGCGTGCTGGTAAGAAGAAATAGCTTCTGACAACAACTTAAACGCCCCCTCCCAATCAAAAAGCAGGCTACCAAGCCTGCTTTTTGATTTGCCTTTGAAGGCGAAGCTTAACCCACACTGCTTCCTACTTCTTCCAGAGAGAGCAAGCCTTGCCTAAGGGCGGCAACCACAGCTTCGGTACGGCGACAAGCGCCCAGCTTCCCAAGGATTGAACTGACGTGGTTTTTAATGGTCTGCTCACTAATGCCGAGAATGTCTGCAATCTGCTTATTGAGGCAACCCTGAGCCATATAGTTGAGAATTTGCCTTTCTCGACGAGTGAGAGGTGATGCAAAGCCGCTTGCTTCTTCCCACAGAAGACCGTCAAGCCTGTTTGATAAATGCTCCCTTTTCCCCCGATGAAAGGGGGCACTTTCGCTTGCAGGTTGTCTCTCCCATTTTTCCGGATCAGCAATTCTCTGATGTATTCCCCCCATCCCATTTGCTGACCCTCTGTCCAAGTTGCCGTTATTTCCCATCTTAATTCAGCCTCTTAATGTTCAGCCTCCCTTTCCTCCTTAAATATAACACTCACATCTTCTCGCTTGAATCTTCGGTCACCCCTAGGACCAATACGATAGCTCTTTAACACTCCTTGCTTACTCCAGCGTCTCACCGTATTAATATGGACATTAAGGAGCTCCGCTACCTCTTTCGCTGTCAACATGCCACCAGACTTATCCTTAGTTTGCAAATCCTTTTCCTTCTATCCTTAAATTTGCCTATCCCTACAATAATATATTCAAGCTCACTGTAAATCACCCCAATGGGTGATTTTTGATTAGTTATTTAGTAGGGGGTACTTTCATAGTCCCTTAGTAAAGGGTAACCTGATTAGAAGCCACGGGGGATTGCCCTGACTTTAGCTTGCAAGTAAAATAAGCTTGGAACTATGAAAGTAGGCAAACTCCAAAAACTCAGCGAAGAGCTCGGGATTCAATTTACCCGAAAATGGGGCACGGAGGGAGGTCTGGGCAGAATTTCCATATTGGGTAGGGGGACATATTTTGAAAGTCTTTATAAAGACCTGCGTTTAACCTATTCCGAAATAATTTCCGAGGATGGCGAATGTTTAGGTAGCCGAATTTCCCTCCATCACTCTCGTCCTCTAAGTCTCGGGCTTCACTGCAAGTTTAACTTAAGCCTACTTTTGTCTTCTCCAGATTACAGGGACTACAGAGACTTATTAGCCAAGAGAGTAAATACACCTGATACCGCCTTGAAATGCTGGGCAGTAGAAAGAGAAAAGGGGGAAGCCCTCTTCAGAGACAGTAACTTTACGAATAGATTGACTGAACTGCTGGACTGCCTTAAGAAAAACGATAGTGCCTTAGTGCTGAATGACCAACGAATAATTGTGATAGTTCCTGATGAAACATTGATTACCAGGGACTTATTAGAAATGGTGTACAACTTGAGCACATCTATTATCAAATCTGGACTAGTTCCCTTAACAGCACCTCCGCAAAGATTGTCTCAAAAAATATCTAACACTATCGTCATTTCTTTAATCGTTACCCTAATTATCGTTTCTTTGATAATAATTTTGCGAACAGTAAGGTAAGGCTATAGAGTAAAAATGGCTCAAAACTGCTCGGCTGCCTTAGTCTGCCGCCTGACCCATCTGTTTTCAGAAAATGACCGAAGTTTGTAATAGAGAATAGCCTCGCTCTGACGCGTTGCTTGAGCTATCTGCTCTATTGTCGCCGCCTCAACTCTGAGCAAAAAGCCAAGTATGTCTGCCTCCTCGTTCCTCTTCTCTTTGATGAGTTGCGGAACCATCTGCCTGCCCAACTTAGTCAAGACGTAATATTCCATCTAAATAAGATTATGCCAGCCATACGGCGCCAACGCAATCCCCAAGCAAACACCATACGTTAGGATTGCTTCGCTGCACTCGTAACGACATACGATAATTACCAAACATCTCCCTGGGTTCTTAAATGAAAATTTAGCTTGTCGACAATAAAAACAGAGGGGAGCCGAAATCGGCTCCCCTCTGTGATGTTTTTACCAGTTAGGGTTTAGAGTCTAAAGCTATTCTGCTTCCTCTGTTTCCTCCACCTCAGGCGGTGCTATTTTCACCAGAATTAGTTTAGCTAACAGAGTCCCGCCTTCTTGTTCTTCATAAAAAGCCGTGGCTGACTGCCCTGTCTGTAGACCAATCACACCTTTGAGGATAATGATGGTGCCTTCATTATAGTCCAGTACTGTCTCTCCTACTGTCAGGGAAGTGTTTGCTTCATCTATATTAGCAATGATGCCAGTAATGCGCTCCAGTTCCCAGAATCGTAATCGCTCCATTTCCATCCAGCGCAACCGCCCACGTAGCTGTTCTCTAAACTCCTCTGGAGCAAGCAGCTTTACTGGATGCACCCATACTGCAACAGCGACGAGTTCGTCATCTACCGACTGCCTGCGACTAACCACTGTAACCCATTTACCTTCTTCTACGGTAGCGCCAGGAGGCAGGATCTTGAACTTCTCCGGGTCAATGGTGAAGGTAACAGGGTCTCCCTCTCGCGGTTGTATAGTAATGTTGTCTCCCACGTTATAATCGGTCACCTCCCCCACATAATGCCGGTACCGAGGTTTACCTGGAATAATAGCAATACGCCTTGCGTAGAGCTTACTTTCCTTCTCATAGACGAGAGCCACTACCTGCATCCCAGGCTGTATATCTTCTAGTGCAACTGCTCTGCCCCAAGTAGGCAGCTTAAATTTGCTATCCTCTTCAACAAATATTTGTATTGGCACACCGTCACGGGGCTGCACCGTAATATTATCAGCCCCTACCGCCGTTACTTCACCCCTCACAATCCTCATCTTTACTCCAGCCCAAGGCGGCTTGTTATTCTCGGGAGCGGCTAATGCTGGTATGGCACTGCCTAAAATTAACCCCATCACCACAACCAGCACCATAACAGTTTTCAATAGTCTCATCTTTATTCTCCTTTCATCAGAACTACTGTCAGAGTAGCTGTTGCTTCATTTCCATATTCGTCTGAAGCTATCACTTCAATAACATTAGGACCTTCTTCCAGAACAATCGTCATCGTAAAATTACCCAGGCTGCCAGCACTAATCATTCCACCATTGATACTGACCACAGCACCAGGATTAGTCTTTCCTTTAATCAAAACCACGCTGTTAGAGACTATACTGTTG
>CAZJMM010000129.1:0-4042 GCA_964547155.1 uncultured Dehalococcoidaceae bacterium
AGGGGAGGTGGTAGTAATTGTCGGTCCTTCTGGCTCAGGTAAATCTACCCTGCTCCGCTGTATCAATCGCCTTGAAGAATACGATTTTGGCAGGATTGTAGTGGACGGCATTCCTTTGGACAGTGCCCAGAATATAAATACTGTTCGCAAAGAAATTGGGATTGTATTCCAGTCATTTAACTTATTTGCTCATCTTACAGTGACGGAAAATTTGACGTTGGCACAGCGCGTGGTACATAGACGTTCCAAAGAGGAATCACAGAAAATTGCAATTGAGCTTTTGACAAAAGTGGGAATTCCAGAAAAAGCCTGCGCTTACCCCATCCAGCTTTCCGGTGGTCAGCAACAGCGGGTGGCTATTGCCCGAGCTTTAGCTATGAATCCCAAAATTATGCTCTTTGATGAGCCAACCAGTGCTCTTGACCCGGAGATGATTAAAGAGGTTTTGGATGTGATGTTAGCCTTAGCCAATGAAGGGATGACCATGGTTGTTGTCTCGCATGAAATGGGATTTGTTCGTGCGGCTGCCGACCGAATGATTTTCATGGATGAAGGTCAGATTATTGAGGAAGCCACGCCAGAAAAACTATTTACCTCACCCACCCACGAACGCACGAAGCTGTTCCTCAGTAAGGTATTGCATATGTAAACAGTCAGCTTGTATATTAGCGGCGAGTCGCACAGAACAACAGGTGTTAGCGGGTTGTTCGTGGCTTAATGATGAAACCAAAACCGCTCTGAGAGGCGATGACAATGTCTAAGAAGCAAGGGCACTGTGTCACTATCAAACATATGAGATTAGGCTTGGTGTGTCAATAAGGGAGCGGACTCCAATGATTATCTATAATGATTACGCCAATTTTGATTCACCCTTATATACAGCAATTTGTGAACATGATGTATCGGCACTGGCACCATGCCAGTGGACCTCGCCTGGTGGAATATATACAACTGTTCCAGGGGTGACAATAAATTCTTCACTCTTTGTTGCTACAATTCCCTTTCCATCAGTTATGTACAGGATTTGTTCACCGGTATGGGTGTGGAATCTAAGCCTTGCCCCTGGACTAAAATGAACCATAACAATTCCGGGTCCTCCTGTGTCCTTATGGTCAACCAGGAGCTGCCTAAAGACCCTCCCTTTCTCCTTGTCTACTATCTCGTCGGCACTTTCGATTTCTTGAGCATCTTTAAGCCTCGCGATTATCATGATTACTCCTTTGAAAAATAACAAATAATGACTAAGGTTTTCTCATCGTTTTCGCGTACGAACCCGAACCCCAGCAATTCTTTCTAAAGTCATGATTACTGACTGAACACTTTTATCACCAAGACCTGCAGCCCTAGCTTCGAGCAAGCCCTGCTGGGCAGCCACAGCTAATGGCGTGGGCACACAACATTCGCTACCCAGTGCCAGCGCCAATTGAATATCCTTATAGGCTAGGTCAAGTTTGAATCCTGGCTCGAAATCGTCCACAAAAACTGTATTCGGGTATTGCTGTAAGTTCCAATTGTTCGCGGTACCAGCACTGATAACCTGGTACAGTTTCTCGGGGTTAATCCCAGCCTTCACACCTAGCACAAAGCCCTCGGCACATGCCGCATTGCAACATATGGAAATCATGTTATTAACAAGCTTAGTAATACTACCGCAACCTATATCTCCAACATGAACTATGTTACTGCCCATGACCTCCAATATCTTATGTACCTTTTCTAGAGTATGAGGATCGCCACCAACCATAATAGCTAATGTCCCGGCTTTGGCGCCTGCCACACCACCACTCACTGGCGCATCCAATACGCTAACTCCCTTATCTTTAGCAATCTCTGCTATTCGGCGTATAGTAGTAGGGGAGTTGGTACTGATATCTATATAGATATCTCCCCTTTTCCAGCCAGCCAGGAGTCCATCCCTTCCCAAAACTACTTCCTCAACCTCAAGAGGACCTGGCAGGGAGGAAATTATGATATTACAGGACTCTGCCACCATCTTTGGCGTATTCGCCCACTTTGCGCCTTTTTGCACTAGTTGCTGCGCCGCTTCTTTCCTTAAGTCATGAACAGTAAGTTCATAACCTGCTTCCAGAATTCTCTGAGCGGCTGGGCCTCCCATTTGTCCAATTCCAATAAAACCTATATTCATCTCTCCTCCCTCTTTATAAATCACAATATATATCAGCCGTGTCCCCTGAAGAATACAGCTACTTGAATCGGGGTCCAGGTGTTAGAGCAACCTAGACTCGAACCAAAGTTAACGTAGTGGTTTATCCTCCCAGTTTATCTCTAAAAGGTCATAAATTTTCAATCGCTTTGCTTGGTCTGTATAGTCTTCTCAAACAGTGTCACCTCCTTCTCATGCCTTCGTATACAAGAGCAGCCTCCCTGGAAATTATAAATTACCGCAGGAATAATGACAAATATAAAGTGGTGGTTCAGCGAGCTAATACAATTGCCAGTTTCCTTGCGTCAGGGTTAAGCATTCTGAACATTTGTTTAATTCTTCGATCTTCAGTTCTATTTTGCTTTCGAATACAGGTGTAGGTTGTGGTCTAGAGAAATGAAGCACTACCCATTGATTATCAGGAGGGTAGATAGACCTATTTTCCATTTTACCACGGGGCCCGTGGGCAGGTGCTAGTAGAGTAAGTGGAGTGGCATTCATTAAGGGAGTCCCCTCCAAAGGGTATACCAAGGCTTATATGTTAATTGACTTCGTAGCCAGGTCAGAATATACTGGCAGCAAAATTGAAAATAACTAAGGAGGGCAAGATGAACCGTGTTATGGGCAAAGTAGCCATCATAACCGGTGGGGCTAGTGGAATGGGTAGAGCCATGGCCTCACTATTAGCCAAGGAAGGAGCTAAAGTTGTCGTTACCGACATCAACGAGGTTAATGGGAAGCAAGTTGCTGAGGAAATAAGACACGAAGGAGGCGAGGCTGTCTTTTTGAAACACGATGTCGCTAGTGAACGCGATTGGAATGAGGTGATTGAGAAGACTTTGGCTGAGTTTGGGAAATTGGATATTCTGGTGAATAACGCCGGCGTCCTATTTGCCAGAAAGATTGAAGATACCTCATTGGAAGAGTGGCGTCGGCTTATGAGTGTCAATTTGGACGGTGTTTTCTTAGGCACGAAACACGCAGTAGGAGCTATGAAAAGGAGTGGGGGTGGCTCAATTATCAATATGTCCTCTGTGGCCGGTATTGTGGGCACAGTTGATGATACGGCGGCGTATGTTGCCAGTAAAGGTGCCGTAAGGCTATTTACCAAAGCGGCTGCCCTTGAGTTCTCAAAAGCGGGCCATAACTATAACATCCGTGTTAACTCTGTTCATCCTGGTGTTACTGAAACACCATTGATGGAGCCTATGCTCAAAGATGAGACTATGAGGAAAAAGTTAGAAGCTAGGCACCCAATTGGGTATTTTGGTAAACCAATAGACATTGCTTATGCCGTCCTTTATCTGGCGTCTGATGAGTCTAAATTCGTCACTGGTGCCGAGCTGGTAATTGACGGAGGCTGGACAGCGCATTAGGGTAAACTTGAGGCTGAAGCTTCCTACACACAAGTAGCGCCCTAAAATGGGCTACACTCCCTTTGGAGAAAAAAGCTCCCCTACTGTATTGACAATTTTGTGGTGATAGTGGTAGGCTTGTCCAAGAATTGTAAATTTGAGCAGTTCCTAAGTCTACCAAGAAAGAGGTGCTGGGGGATGAAGAAAAGGCATTGTGTTCATTATCAAGTGTGATAATGACCAGTGCCTTTTTGCGATGTTTATTGAACTTGGCGCGAGATACAGAGGTCAAAACCAACGTTGCCCTAAGGAAGGGGGTGGGAATTAGAAGAGAAAAAAACAAGGAATATCTAAAGAATTCTTGTCACGAGGGGGGTGAGAAATGAGATGAGATTTTACGATAGTAAGACCTGAGAAATTTGTAGGAGTCTTTAGTAAGCTTTAGAAAGGAGGAATAAGTGAAGAATAGATTACTATTTGGTCTGTTAGTGTTTGCGGTAGTTGTGGCATTCCTGCTTGGTGC
>CAZJMM010000130.1:0-3986 GCA_964547155.1 uncultured Dehalococcoidaceae bacterium
TTCTTTGAAACGCTGGGATTATTTGCAAAGCATTTGATTACCGGATTTGCTCGATTCAATGGGCGACCTGTAGGGATAGTGGCTAATCAGCCAATGGAGGCTGCTGGGATGCTCGACGTTAACGCTTCAGATAAAGGCGCAAGATTTATAAGGTTTTGCGACCTTTTTAACATTCCTCTGGTGACCCTCGTTGACTGCCCGGGTTATATCATTGGCTCTCAGGCAGATTGGGCTGGAATTTTGCGCCACGGTGCTAAAATGCTTTATGCTTGGACTGATGCCACTGTGCCCCTTATCTCCATCATCTTAAGAAAATCCTATGCTGGAGCCCATTATGGAATGCTGGATAAAAGCATCGGAGCTGATTTTGTCTTTGCCTGGCCTACAGCTCGCGTCACTATCGTCGGCGCTGACACCGCTGCCAGTGTTATCTTTGCCCGTGAGATTAGAGAATCAGAAAAACCAGAAGAGACGAAAAGGAAAAGAATTCGGGAATACAGCGAGATTTACGAAAATCCCTATGTTTCCGCAGAACGCGGGTACACTGATGATGTCATAATGCCTCATGATACCAGAAAGTACATAAACCAAGCCCTCGATCTCCTCGAAAACAAATTCGTTACCCCGGGAACCTGCCCTTGGAGGGTCTGGAGGAAGTATTCCAATATTAACCTATGACAGGATTTGCACACCGTGGCTCGACCACAGAGAAAGGTTGCTAACATCAATCTATTAGGAAAGTTAAGGCTCATAGAAGGAGAAAAATTATGGCTCAGGAAATAATAGAAGTACCTCTGGTGGGGAAAATACTTAAAGTTAATGTTAATCCTGGGGACAAAGTAACCGAAAGTGCTGAAATTTGCACTATTGAGTCTATGAAGATGGAAAATTCTATCCTGACCCCTGTTTCTGGAACAGTTAAAGAAGTGAAGGTAACCCCCGGGCAGGTTGTCAAGGCTGGCGAGACTATCGCTATTATAGAGTATTAGGTTTTGAGCGCAGTTTAGATATTAGAGCAAAGCCCTTTCTTAAATTCATTTGTTTGTCCCTTACTATCGCCTTTCCAGTTCTGGATACTTATATTTTTCCAGGGCACGATAGAAAGCCTTCCAGAAAGGGTCAACGATAGGATGTTCTAATCTTCCTTCCCTTCCTTTCTTTATCAAAACCATCCCTTTCTCTGGTTCCGTTAGCTCACCCACGATAGAAGATTTGATACCCTTTTGGGATAGAGCTTCCACCACCTCTTGGGCTTTGCGTTCCCTGCAGGCAATAATTAATGTTCCTTCACTTATAGAAGCATAAGGGTCAATGCCAAAGAGGCTACAAATCTCTTCAACACAGTCCTCGACCACAATCAATTCCTCCTCCACCCTAATCCCCAGACCAGCAGCCTGGGTTAGTTCATACAAACCACCCCATATCCCACACTCAGTAGCATCATGCATAGCCGCAACCCCATTCTCTCTAACACCAACCCTAACCGCGGTCATAGCATCCTCCACCACTGACATCTTATAGAATATCTGCTGCGACCTCTGGCTAAAGTTTAGCCCCAACTTCTCTTCAACAAGCCAGGGAAACATGGTGGCGAAAATACCCGTAGCTTCAATAGCCGGCCCTTTAGTAACAATTATCCTGTCGCCAGCTCTCGCCATTTTAGGAGTAACATATTCATCTTTCCCACCAACACCAATTACCGTCGCCCCACCTACCATAGGATAGTGGCAATTCTCATATCGGGCAGTATGACCACAAATGACAGAGATTCCTAACCGTTCACACTCCCGGTGTATAATGCCCCACACTATTTCCAGTTGCTCTTTGGTCATCTCCATAGGCAGGTTCAAGTCTACGGATAGAAATTTAGGTCTTAAACCACAGGTTACCGAGTCAGAAACGAGGATGTGAGTGGCGAACCAGGCGGCTCTCTCCCAACCATATTCAGGGACGATAAATACCGGGTCACAGGTAAAGGATACCGCCTTGTCCCCGATTTCTACTATTCCTACATCCACCCCATTTTGAGGTCCAACCAGAATCTTGTCATTTTTAGCTCCAAGACGTGGGTATATTAACTCATTGAAGATTTCTGGTGAGATTTTGCCAATCTCAGGTATCTCACTCATTTCTCATCCCTCCACAATATCACCAATGACCGAGTCAACCCTCACTCCCTTGCTTATTACCCAAGCAATGCCCTTCTCTATCTCATCCGCCTCCCCTTCCAGTTCCAGCACTACCCATCCCTTATTCTCAGATACATCAGCACGGCGAATATTAGTTACTACTTTGAATTTGTGACCAAGCGTATAGATAATGGGCTCCTTAATCAATTCTTGGGGAAAAGTAAACATTACTTGTCTCTTAGCCATTACGTTTCTCCTTCCTTAATCAGGTCTGCATAGCCTATACGGGCTATCAATAGTTTCAAACTGGCACACCAAGCACCTCTTCTACCGATTCTAAAGTAGCCTTTACATTTAACGGTCGAACAATGTCAGACACTATTTCCTGTGTCTTGGGACCAGCGCCAGTAATAAAAGCAACCGTAAGCTCGTCCTTCTTTATTATGCCGGAAGCCACCAATTTTCTTAAGGCACCTATTACCACACCACCCACTGCCTCCGCAAAAATACCTTCAGTCTGAGCCAAGAGCTTCATCCCGGCAATAGCTTCTTCATCAGTAACAGCACAAGCCCCACCACCCGATTGCCTTGCAACCATCAATGCATAATAACCGTCAGCAGGATTCCCAATGGCTATGGACTTAGCAATCGTATCTGGTTCTACCGGGTGCACATGGAGAGTACCCGCCTGAAAAGCATTAACGATAGGTGAGGAACCAGCGGCTTGGCAGACATACATATGGGTATTGACTGGCTCGATTAGACCGAGCATAGACAGCTCATTGAGTCCCTTCCAGATTCGGGTAAAAAGGAGCCCTGAACCAGCAGGCGCTACCACACAATCAGGTGCATACCATCCCAGTTGTTCCGCAGCTTCGTAGCCTATAGTCTTGCTCCCTTCGGCATAATAGGGGCGTAGATTGATGTTAATAAACCCCCACTGGTACTTTTCTACAATCTTAGCACAGAGGCGGTTGACATCATCGTAGCTCCCGTCCACGGTCACCAGTACCGGGTTATAGATTGCCGCCCCTGCCAGTTTACCCGTTTCCACACTGGAAGGGACGAAAACATAAGCTTTCATATTTGCCTTAGCGGCATGAGCAGCAACACTGGCAGCTAAATTGCCTGTAGAGGCGCAGGCTACTGTATCAAAGCCAAATTCCCGTGCCTTAGTTACAGCAACCGACACAGCTCTATCTTTAAATGAATAGGTCGGAGTTAGGCAGTCATTTTTAATATATAATCGGTTTAGTCCCAGTTCGTGTCCCAAGTTATCAGCTCTAATTAAAGGAGTAAAACCAGTGCCCAGATCTACCTCCTTACCTTCCACCGGCAGCAGGTCACGATAGCGCCACATGCTCAATGGTCCCTTAGCAATCTTCTCTCGACCTAGTGCTTTAGATAAGGCTTTGTAGTCGTAGCTGACGTCCAGCGGACTAAGGCAAAAGTCGCACATATTGAGAGGTTGTACAGGATATTCCTGTCCGCACTTTCGACAACGTAAAGCTCTTGCGTAAGACAAATTCCCTACCTCTTTTGAGTTCTAATAGGGGCTACCACGCCCCCCTCCTTATTTTGTCCTTTTTACACTCTAAGGTTATCCACGTTTAATAGTATCTTGATATGCACTCACAAGGTCGGCTTCATTCATCACTATGTTGCCATTGATAGTTTGATATGACACCGGTGCTTTGGGATAATTAACGCAAGCTCCCTTAATTCCAGCACCAGTTTTGGCTTCGAAAGTAGTGGCGCAGGTATCACATATTAAGATGTTCTCCTCAAGGGAATAGCCAATCGAGCGGCACGGTGGGCAAATATTTGCTCGCACATAGATTTCACCATCATACTTAT
>CAZJMM010000131.1:0-3969 GCA_964547155.1 uncultured Dehalococcoidaceae bacterium
GTTTCCGCCCCCTCTGGCGTTGGTCTCAAGATTATGTCAGCCCCTCCAGCGAAGCACAGCACCCTCTCCCAGGTCTCGGCCAATGGCTCGGTTGCGGCCTCGGTGCGCCACAGGCTGTGAAAGGGAGTGTAATTATTTACTGAGGCGAGGTAAAGGACGGAATTATTCGCCGAAGAGGCATAATCCCAGAGGCGGTACATTTGGGTATCTATCAGGCTGAGCTGGTTCCAGCTATCGCCGTCATCGTTGCTTCTGGAAAAAGCGCTTTCGTCAGGTTGAGTTACGTTGTTACCACTCCACGGACCGGGCAGGGTCATGTTTGCCCACGCCGTAGCGGTGGTCACATTATTCGTGCTTGTGGCACAGTAGAGTATGCCCGTGGTTGTCCAGCGAACCAGGGCATTAGCCCGACCTGGGAGGACAGCACCACCCGTGGGTGGCTTGGTGGGCACCTTCCAATCGAGAGATGCACTCATTCCTAATATAGGGTCGGTGCAATAGTGAATCAGGGCGCTGGCGGAATTCACTTCGGCGGATACCTCCCCGGCGATGAGTATATTCTTGCTCACGATGTAATCAATCGAGGCTATTCCGGCGCCGGTGCCTTTGGTGGCGTTTAGACGGTATCCCGCTCCGTTGTCGTTTATTATTTCTAGCAGGTATACATCATCGTAAGTCGTATTGGAATAATAGCTGGCATAGGCAATCCAGTCTTTGGTGCTGTAATCCTGGTCTGAGGGGAGGGTGAGGTCGGAGAAGATTACTTCATTTTTCTTGGGCGAAGCCCCGAGGCTCGCACTTATCTCGGTGGGAGTCTTCCAGTCTGTGGAGTCATGTGTTTCGACGACGTCGTATCTTTGCCCCCAGCATAAGTAAGTCCCGTTTACCCAGGAAGCGATGGCGAAGAGCTTTTCGTCATCGTCATAGTTAGAGGAGAAGCGGACAGTGGTTATATCAGCCCTTAGTTTTTGGTCTGCCCAGGGAATGAAACGGTCGCTCCAGGTGGTGGTCAACACTCCGCCGTTAGTCGGGCTGGTGGGGTTTCTGGTGCCGATGGCGATGTCACGGTAGGTCTCGCCCACCACCTCATATTCCAGCGAAATAGCGATATCGGAGATAAGCGTATTATTCAAGTTAAAGTAGGTGGCATTTTTCCACTTATCCCCGCCGTCCTCGGAGGTATAAACCGCGGTTCTATTGTCGGTGACCACAGCCACAAAGTCGGAGTTATCAGGGGCAACAGCGATATCCCAGGCGGGCAGTTTAGCGCCGGCATCAAGGAGAGCCTTGGTGGTATCGTTTTCCCAGGTAACGCCAGCATCAGTCGACTTGTAAACCATCCCCGTCTCATTCGGGTCGCGGCTTCCGTTCCCATTATCATCGTGCCATGTGGGGATGTCCAGGGCGTAAAAGGTATTGTTATTCATAACGAAGGTATTTATCTCGCTGGGGGTAACCACGACATAGCCTTTTCCGCAGGGGGTCTCAATTGCCGACCACTTTAGTCTGTCGGGATTGGCTGAGGCTGGCTGACTGCCTGCCAGCGGTAAAAAGCTCACCAGCAGGAGAATCCCCAGCGCTCCCACCAGCAACCGGGCGTGTCTCGCCTTATCCATCTTACTTATTATTACCCCATAGCTTATATTTTAGCAATACCTGCCTCATATTCCCTGTTGACAAGCTAAATTTGACTATTTTAGCACCTTTGTATATATTAGTGAAGGAAGGAAGCTGTTGCAATAGGCGGAAAAGTTTGCTATTATGGAATAGCTTTGAAGGAGGTTTAGGAAATGGCAGCGGAAGAAAAAAAGAAAAGCATAAGTGGGGTGCTGAAGGAGCTGGCCGCCACGACCGAGGGTCTGCTGGGGTTGGGAGTAATGGATATGGAGGGTGTTCCCATTGCCGTTGTTACCCCGCCGGGCTCAACGCTCAACGCGGAGTTGGCGGCAGCCCAACTGGCGGTGGTGGTGCGGCTCTGTAGTTTGACCTCGGATAAGTTGAAGCTCGGTGGATTCGATGAAAATCTGATTAGCACGACTTCAAAGTATATTTTGACCCGACCTCTGGGGGCTAACTTCTACCTGGCAATGATTTTGTCCCGGGACTCCACTACGCTGGGTATGGTGCGTATGATAGCCAAGGAGCACGCCGACCAGATATACGATTCATTGCCTAAATTCTAAGCCGGTTCAGTTAAAGTAAGGAGGAAGGAGAAATGGAGCAAGAGAATATCGAGAGGATGGGGAGGGCAGAACCGAGAGAAGCAAGGGGAGAGGCGAGAGAAGCAAGAGGAGAAGCGAGAGAAGTAAGGGGAGAAGCGAGAGAAGTAAGAGGAGAAGCGAGGGGAGGGGCCAAGCATAGTTTGAAGAGCACTCTGGAAGAGATGGCTGCCCAGATTGAGGGGTTGTTGTGTATTGCCGTAGCGGGCAGTGACGGGGTTGCTATTTCTACCTATGTGCCTTCGGGCTCTATGGTTAACAGTGAATTAGCCGCAGCACAGCTGGCAGCAATATTCAGGATGTCTCGGGCAACCGCGGATAAGCTAAAGGCTGGTGAAGTTGAGGACAACTTGCTCACTTCGGCAGCAGGTCAAATTTTGATTAAGCCGCTAAATGCTGAATCTTACCTCGCTATAGTAGCTTCCCGGGATGCTCCTTTAGGCATAATGCGACTCGCCATTAAAAGCTATGCCGGTGCAGTAGAGCAATCTCTGGGTAAAGTCGGCTAAAAATAGACCGTTACAACGTTGAGTTATTCTCGCCACTTGCTATTTTATGTTTTTTCGCTTAGAATATAGTTAAAATATAGTTTGTGGGGTAGAGATGGCAAGCGGGAACGAAGGAAAACCTGTGAAAAACAGGGAACCGAATGATGTTGAGGAGCAGCTTGTCCGGAAGCTCAAGACATTGGGCTACCAGGTTGACCGCAATGTTACTCTTCAGGGTAAGTTCAAGACTGAATATACCTTCAATCTAGTAGCTCGTAAGAGCAACGGTCTTATATCTTTTATTACCGCCATAGGTGTTATCAAGCACGAGGATAACCAGCCAATCGGATTAAACGAGGTCTTCGAATTTGATGACAAGTGCTATAACTGTGACATTTCGGATAAGGTTCTCATTGCCGTTCCCGGGCTTGATTCCGTGGCGGCTCAATTCGCCAAGGGGCAACAGGTAAGGGTCCTATCCGGGGAAAGCCTCAAGGAGTTTTTACAGTTGCCTGTCCCCAAGCGGGCTAAGAAGAGCCTGGTAATAAGGTTCGACTCCAGGGAGCAGTTATCCTCTTCTCTCACCGAGCTGGGATACACCGTGGAGAATGATAGCAAGGTGAAGGGGAGGTCTAGTACTCAATATAGCTTTGATATCCTTGCCCGGGAAGATGATGGCTTCATGCCGCATCAGTTAGCCGTTGATGTGCTCACCAAGGAGCAAGTAAGCCGGGAAGAGGTATCGGCATTTGATACCAAGGCTTATGATGCCGGGATTGAGCACAAAGTTTTGCTGGTCTCCGGCGAGCTTGCTGCTGAAGCGGCTCAGCTTGCCCGGAAGCAAAAGGTCATGGTCGTTAAGCTTGGTAGCCGGAGCCAGGAGATATTCATTGGTGAGGAAGCTCCTGAGGAAGTTGCTGAGGAAGCCGAAGCGCCTGCTGAAGAGGCAGTTGCCGAGGTCGTTGAGGAAGTGAAGGAGGCGGTTGCCAAGGAAAAGGGCGTCAAGAAAGCCGAAGCCGAGAAAGCCAAAGCTGAGAAAGTCGAAGCTGAGAAAGCCGAGAAAGTTGAAGCTGAGAAAGCCGAAGCACCTGCTGAGGAAGAGGCTCCTCTCGGAGACGTGTCCGCCATTGAAAGTGCTATCGCCGAGCTGTTGACCAAGGCGCCAAAGCCCAAAGCTAAAGCCAAAGCCAAGGCGGAAGCCGCAGCCCCAGCCGAGGTTGAAGGCGAAGCAAAGCCAAAGGAAAAAGCGAAGAAGGTAAGAT
>CAZJMM010000132.1:0-1835 GCA_964547155.1 uncultured Dehalococcoidaceae bacterium
GAGAAACACTGATGAACGGCAACGCGGTTAAGATGGCAGCGGCTGATGCCAAGCGCCAGCTCATGGAATTTGCTGCTGCCAAGATGGGCGTTAACATTGTCTATGACATGGATATTAAAGACCATTGGATTCACTTGGTTGACCGTCCCGAAAGAGGTGTTTCTTATTACGATGTCGTTAAAGCAGCGATAAGGGGTAAGGATGGGGAGACTATTATTGGTCGGGGACACTATACTCCCCACCGAAAGGGCATGATATCCCCTGCCTATAGCTTTGGTCTCCAGGCTGCTGAGGTAGAAGTGGATACTGAAACAGGCAAAGTAAAACTGGTACATGTAACCACTGCCCACGAAAGTGGTACCGTAATCAATCCTGTTGGCATTACAGGGCAGTTAGAGGGAGCCATACAGATGGCGGGAGGCTTTGGCTTCTGTGAAGACCAGCCTATAGATGAAGGCAAGATACTTAATCCGTCATTTGCTGACTATAAGTTCATCCGCTCTCTGGACATGCCGGAAACTAAGATTTTGGAGATTGATACCTATGAGCCTGAGGGACCCTTTGGTGCCAAAGAGGCTGGTGAGGGACTCACTAATCCTACTGCCGGTGCCATAGCTAATGCAATATATAAAGCAGTCGGTGTGCGAATAACCGACCTGCCCATAACTCCAGAAAAAGTTCTCCGAGCACTAAAGCAAAAGAAGAAAGAGAAGTAGATTAAACAAAAGGAATTATAACTGGAGGTCAGTGATGAGCTATAAATGCCCGGTTTGTATCAAAGTGTCAAGCAGCGCTCTTGACTTAGCTCGCCACATGATTGGTAGGGGAGACAAGGAACATAGAGACTGGATTAACTCTAAAGGCTTCAAGTATTCAGAGTTGCTTGCCCTGCAATTCAAATCCTTTGGTGGCGAAGGCTTCAAGACCTTAGCCGAGCTGTTAGAGAAAGAGACTAAGGTAAAAGACTAAGCGAAAGTTCCAACAGGACTGCACAAAACACTTACCCCTATCTTTCTTAACTTGAATGGGGGCTCCAGTGACCTATCTGTTTGTAACCCGTAACGGCTGATTACTGAAGAGGAGTCTAATATGAGCACCAGAGAAAAGCTTACACAAATAGTGGGCGGCGGGAACTTCTCCGATGACCCTGAGGTGTTGGAAACCTATTCTAAGGATGCAAGTCTTTCGCCTCCAGGAATGCCGAATTACGTTGTCCGACCAAAAAAAGCCGATGAAGTGCAGAAGGTCGTCAATTTAGCTAATGAACTCTTGATACCTGTAATACCTGTTAGTTCAGCAGTGCACTTTCATGGAAGCACCATCCCTAAGCAAGGCGGCATTATCGTTGACTTGAACAGAATGAACCAGATTCTGGAAGTGGACGGACTGAACAAGCGGGTAAGGGTCGAAGCTGGCGTAACTTGGGAACAGATTACAACTACATTAGCCGAAAAGGGCTTCAGAGTAATCATGCCGTTGTTGCCACATCCTCTGCGTTCAGTGGTTACTGACCATCTTGAAATGGAAGTGCCTACTAATACCGTATATGACTACGGTGAGCCTCTTCAAAGTATGGAGGTTATCTGGCCGAATGGTGAAATTTTCAGGACTGGCTCTGCCAGTGTAACTGGTTACCCTGATTCACCGTCAAAAGGCGCTAATCCAGCGGGACCCGGCGTGGATTTTTACCGGCTCCTTCAAAGAGCGCAGGGAACCATGGGCATAGTAACCTGGGCGAATCTGAAAATTCAATATATACCTAAGATAGACAAACTCCTTTTAGCTCCAATTCACGACCTGAGCTATGCCATAGAGTTCCTGTACCGGATTCTAAG
>CAZJMM010000132.1:1935-3926 GCA_964547155.1 uncultured Dehalococcoidaceae bacterium
GGGGAGAAGACTCCTGCCTATGCTCCGCAGACCATGGTCAAAAGAAACAACTTACTGGAAGAACCGCTACAAAGGAGCCTGTCAGAGTCTATTTTTCATCACCAGACCTGTTTTGGCTCCAAAATACATCGCTACGGTTGAAGAGATAGCTCCTAAACACGGATATCCCGTAAAAGAAATTGGAGTTTACCTGCAGCCCATTGAGCATAACCGGGCTTGCCAGCTGGAATTCGAGTTCTTCTATAACCCAGCCAGCAATTCAGATGCGGAAATGGTGCGCAATTTGTACCGCAATGCCGCTCTAACCTTAATTAACGAGGGCGCTCTTTTCACCCGTCCTTACGGCGAACTGGCGAAGATGGTATATGAGAGAGCTGCGAGCTATGCCATTACCTTGAGAAGGGTAAAGAAGCTCTTCGACCCCAACAATATTATGAATCCCGGGAACCTGTGTTTCTAAGGAGGGTTACATGCCTAAGAAGAAAATAAACTTAGACGTAAGGCAAATAGATAATTTTGTTTACGACATGAGCCGGTGCATCAAGTGCAAAGGCTGCACCTGGGTAGACCACATTTACATGCCCGGGGTCAAATTCAGCACTAAATGCCCCGCTGCCACCAAATATTTGTTCGACTCCTACGGAGCGTACGGAAAGATGAGAATTGGCACGGGGATGGTCGAAGGTAAACTTGATTACTCAGATAAACTGCTGGAAATACTTTATGCCTGCCCCCTGTGCGGTGCCTGTGACGTTGGCTGTAAAAGGAACCTCGACTTAGAGATTCAGCTTACACTTGAAGCTCTGAGAGTAAAAGCAGTAAAAGACGGTAAAGGTCCCCTACCCCGGCACAAGAAGATAGCCCAAAATATACTGACCAAGCATAACCGCTTCGGCTCGCCTCACCAGAACCGGACCAAATCGCTTCCCAAGGAAATAACAACTGCACCCAAAGCGGATATGGTGTACTTCGTCGGCTGTTTCGCTTCCTATACCAACCCCGAGATAGCCCGGGCAACGGTGAAAATACTTAATGCTACAGGCACTCAATTCATGCTGCTGCCGGACGAATGGTGCTGCGGAAACGAGCTCTTTTCGGTGGGCATGATAGATGAGGCACGGGAGTTAGCCCAGCGTAATATCGAAGCCTTTAAGCAGACCGGAGCCACCACCCTCCTCACCAGTTGTGCTGAAGGTTACCGAATGTGGAAGGTTGACTATCCCAAGCTGCTTAATATCTCCACTGCCGATTTGGGTTTCAAAGTTATACATCTCGTGGAGTACGTTGATGAACTACTCAAAAAAGGAACCATTAAGTTCACCAATCCAGTTGACTTGCGGCTGACGTACCACGATTCCTGCAGCTTGAGCCGGCTCAGTGAGCCCTGGGTACCATGGCAGGGAGAACGCGGCTTATGGGGCGTGGTCAGCCCGCCCTTAGTGCGCAGGCGCGGCAGCAACGGGGTCTATCAACCGCCAAGGGATATCCTGAAGTCCATACCGAAAGTGCAGCTAATTGAAATGCCGCGGCTGAGAGAAAATGCCTTTTGCTGTGGAGCCGGCAGAGGCACTCAGGAAGCCTTCCCTGATTTTGCACTATGGGCAGCGGAACAGAGACTGATTGAAGCCAAAGAAGTGGGCGCCGAAGCTATTGTTGCCACGTGCCCTTGGTGCAAGAATAATTTTGCCAAAGCTGTTAAACAAAGCAGGAATAACTTGAAGGTCTTCGACATATCCGAATTGATTCTGGCTTCACTCCAGGCTCAGGTTTAAGGAGGCAAATCATGACTATGCCAATAGAAGTTTACAAAATTCTCGAGTCCATCGTCGGTCCTGAGTATATTTCGTCCGACCCTGCAATTTGCGAAGGCTACAGGTGTGGTCCCGGAGGCTATGAGTGCGGTTTAGGCTATGAAAGGGTTATGACCAAGATACCGGGCTGCGTTATCATGCCCCGGACTACCGAAGAAGTGCAGAAGATAGTAAGAGTCT
>CAZJMM010000133.1:0-3823 GCA_964547155.1 uncultured Dehalococcoidaceae bacterium
TCAGGCGGCAATGGTAAGAACTCGCCGGACTTGGTTGGTTCATAAGGTGCGTAGAGGGGGCCAATATTGGGTCCATCTTTTTGATGAAGGCCACTTATTATTGGTCTTTTGACCCAGCCATCTTCGTACGGAGTTCTGAAAATGGCGTACCACTTGAATACTCGGTATTTCCACTCCCCCTCTTCCTTGACAAATTCAATATCATATTTTCCGGCTTGCCACATTGCGAACAACCCGAACTCGCCTTTATAAGTATTACAGCCAAACGAGTGCCACATTCCCTTTGCTGTTTTACCATCCTTGCTTATTTCGACAACGGGCGTCATAAGCATATGCAAGCCCAAACTTCCTGGAAATGCATACTTCTCCCCCACAATGCTGAACACCTTCTTAACGCCTTCAATACCCCGGTATTCGCCACTATCAGCTAACTCTATTATTATATTCGGGTCTTTTTTGGCAAACATATCTAAAATCTTGTCAAACCTACCTGACAACATGTAATGGTTGTATCTGCCTTGCAGATTGCATATGTCCTGGTAATCCTCTAAACGCCTTATTTTTACTTCCATTTCTTGCTGTGTCATGATAAACCTCCTTTCGTCACTGGCATGCTTTTAACTCGATATTACCTTTGGGCATCTCCATAATATCTCGCTTATCTGCCTATTTCTTGGCACTCTCCCTGGCATAGAGGTCGGGCAGGAAGTCAGCCAGATTACCCATTTCTTCCATACAGTGCATCATCAGCCCTAAGCCTGCGATATCAGGAGCCTGAAAGAGCCAGAATCGGCTTCGCATCTCGCACCCATAATCGGTATCCCGGATGAAATGGATTACACGTCCATCGGGGACTCCTTCAAGGTTATACGCATACGCGCAAATAACGCCTCCCACCTTAGCCTCTTTAAATCTTGATGTATCAAAGAATTCTGCAGGATCATGAAATTGGATTCGGATCCTCAATAATTGTCCTCCAACAAGCTCTTCTACGGTGTGGCTAGAGCCGATATAATGCCCGGGTCTCCAATGCTCGTCCCATTTCAGGCTTATGTGGTCTTTCGGATCCCACATCTTATAGGTCTCTGTGTCCCTTAAATACCCAAACCACCACTCCACCATTTTCCCCTTGCAATGGGGCATTCTGGTGAGAACTCTCACATGCATGTGTCCATTTGGTAGCCGGTAGTAGCCAGTTTCGATCGGCTGGTACCCCGGTTCCAAAAGTTGACTTATCTCCTCAATTGGCAGTTCTTTTTCGTTCATCACGTACCTCCTTCACTTTCAAGATTGTTCAAATAGAAAGATATTATTCCACTTCAACCAGCTTTGAATTTTGTTAGTAGTTTGGACAGTATTACTAAGGCTATTCACCTCTCACGTTAGAGAGGAAGTCTAACACAGCCGAGTTAAACCTGTCTGGCATTTCAATTGCAGCGGCATGACCGGTGGGCAGGATTATTAGCTTTGAACCAGCTATCGCTTCATGCGCCTGCTTGCCCTGCTCCACCCCCATATGAAGGTCATTCTCGCCTACGATTAGTAGCACAGGGCATTTAACTTTGCTTAAATTAGGTGGAGGGGCTGGTGCACTTAATGACCGCATCAGTCGAGCAAGGCCGTCAGGCTTGTTCTGCGACTTAACCTTCATGTACTTCTTGAATTCAGTTGGGTTCTGGGATTTGAAGTTAGGAGAGAAAGCATTGCCAGTCATCGTCTCAGCAAAACTCTTGATATCACCTTTGTTGAGTAAATCCAGAGCTATCCGGCGCCATTCCAAAGTTTCAGGAGAAGGCGGAGTTAAACGGATAGAACTATTGGCAAGGACAAGGGCTTTAACCATTTCAGGGTGGTTTATCGCCAGCTCAAGGGCGATGCGTCCTCCCATTGAGTAGCCAAGGAAGTAAGCAGTTTCCACTCTGATAGCCTTCATTAATTCATAGGTGTCCTCAGCGAAGAGCGGCATTGAATATTCCATTTTAGGGCTTTCAGTTTTGCCGGATCCCCTAAGGTCATAGGTGATGACACGGTAGGTTCTTGAGAAGACAGGAACTTGGTGATACCACATATTAAGGTTATCACCTGCGCCATGAATAAGGACGAGGTTTTCCCCTTTTCCCTTAATCTCGTAATTCATGGAGATACCGTTAGCGTTAATTTTCATCGCCACATCCTTTAATTAATCATTACATTCCTATCGAATACAAGGCGAGACGCCTTTCATACAAAACTTTTGTGCCCCAGTGACGTGTATCAGCGGCTACGTAGCCCAAAAACTCGTGTATTTGCCATTGGGTGAGGGACCCAATGGCATCAGCCCGGCTCTCCTTTTGGGCATACCAAAGAAAACACCTAAAATTTTCTTGGTAGTATTCCACTGTTCTTGGGCTCTTGCCTTCTGTCTGTTTTGTGAGGATGAATCCCTTCACTAAGGACCTGAGGGGTGTCCCTAATGGTGCTTCTAGTTTCAGTAATGAAACCATCTTTCATTTGCGGACATGCCTTGTATTCTATACATTCAGGTAGTCTGGACTATGTTTAGCCACCTTTAGCTTTCGGGTGACTCAGGTGGTCTGACCACCGAATTTTGTATCTATGGTCGGGGTGGCCGGATTTGAACCGGCGACCACCTGAACCCCATTCAGGTGCGCTACCAGGCTGCGCTACACCCCGTCGCTTTGTTTTGAGGGATATATTATCAAAATTCTGCTTAACATTCAAAGCTGAATTGCTTAACACCCCAAAATGCAGATGCATGCTTAACACTTTGGCTACTCTATCACTCGGTGGTCTCCTACCGTGTCTTATCTGGGACAAATATGAGTGACTTACTCCTAATTCCCTAACCAACTGCCTTTGGGTTTTTGTCTCATCTGCTCTTACCTTTTGGTTTTTTGATAAGAGAAACGTGGTAATGAAGACCTCGCCGAAGGGTTAACTTTCCAATTATTGGAAGGAGGCCTAGCGGCAACCAGCTGTAGGTCAGCATGTATGGTACCTAAGTACTACAATCGAATAGTACTTTTGGGTCTGGTGAATTGGTAGTGGGGCAACTATTATACTGCAAGGGGTAGTATAAGATAGTATAAGCTAGTACTTAATTACTAAGAGGTGACAATGGGACAGTATAGGCAATTATGGGGCCATGATTTTCCCTTGGTTGCAGAGGGACTCAGCGAAGCAAGCGTAGTCGATTTCGTGAACAAGCTCATGGAAGAGCGTGAATCCCTAGCTAAGGGACAAGAGTCTTTGATTTATCTTCGCCAACTAGCCGAGAAGATGGTTGTGGAAGCGGGTCAGATGGCCACCGCAATCAAGCAACAAGCTGAAGCCGAAGCATCTGCATTAATGACTGTAACTCAGTCAAGGGCTGACGAGATTGACAGCGAAATAGCACAAACAATGTCTGAGGCAACTGCAAAGGCTGATGATATTGTGCACAAGGTGCAGCAAGAAGCTGACCTACTCAAGGCACAAACGAGGAAAGAGATTGAAGAGGGGGTTGAGCCGATTTGGGCAAGATTCTGTGAACAGATGGGGGCATTAGCATCTAGGGCTGAACAGGAACTAAGGAACGAACTGAATGGTTTGTGCCAAAGCATCAGGGCTTTAAGGACCAAATACCAAGGAAACCAGATAGAAGACTCCAGAAAGGAGCCAATGGAGAAAAAGCTTGAGCCACCGAAGTCGTTTGAGAGCGTGTCTATCGGTTCTACGAAGAATGTGATAGCTATGCCTGTCAATTATGAACAGCCGTCCACAAGCACTGTCTTGTCTCCGGGGGCGGAAGTTGCCGACAGGTTCCAGACAACCGAAGCAGGTC
>CAZJMM010000134.1:0-1774 GCA_964547155.1 uncultured Dehalococcoidaceae bacterium
TTGCTTTGAGCCTGAGGTTAAAGCGGTTTCAGATTTTTCCAGTTTGGGGAGCAGCTGAAGCCTATCCTCCGGAGAATGCTGACCTTGTCGTTATCTGTAGAAGAGATGAGAAAGCTCTCGGAATTGAAGGTTTGTACCCATGGAAAACGCTGCTCAATACCGAGGCTGTCCTAATTGCTAATCAAGAGAATTGGAAGACAAAGGATGTGACTGAGATTGTGACCTGCTTCAGTTCAGCTATCGACCAGGACTTGGAGCAAGCTGAGCCGATGGTAAAGACGGAACTCTCAAATTTGCTACCGCCATCGGATGATGACTCGGTCTGGATTGCTTTACCAGACGGGCATCAGCAAGCACCAACTACGGAACTTTTGAATAAAGCCCAGCTCCAGGTAGATGACTATTCAGCTCAAATGTTGAATCGGCGTCCGACCTTTTCTCCTAGTTGGATTAGGGCGAAGGTTATTAGACCCCAGGATATGCCACTTCAGGTGGCTAATGGGAATTTTGACTTGGCAATAACAGGCAGGGATTGGTTGCTTGACCATTTGTATCGCTTTCCATCAAGTCCGGTAACAGAGCTTTTATCCTTTGATTATGGGAAGGTAAGAATTGTAGCTGTAGTAAGTGGTGATTTGGCTGCCGATAGTACTGATGGCTTAAAAGCCCTGGTAAAATCTGGTGAATTGAAGCCGCTACGAGTGGCTTCGGAATATGTAAACATTGCCGACAAATACGTCTGGGAGAACCATCTTAGTCCTTACCGGGTTATTCCTACCTGGGGAGCCAGTGAAGGTTTCTTGCCTGAGGATGCTGACTTACTCATAGAAAATGCTCAAACCGGACAGACAATAGCCAAGCACAACTTGAAAATTATTGGGGAACTTTTTTCCTCTACTGCTTGCCTTATTGGCGGTAAAATTCCCCCCGAATCTCCTCTTAAGAGACAAAGGCTTGATTATCTCGTCAATGTTTTCCGCCAAGCCGGTGGGAGTAATTGACTTTGAAAAGGCTAACCGGCTTTAATCAGGCTAAGTCTTTACTGACCAGAAGGGTACCTTTTGGCTCTGTAACCTTGCCACCGGAGTGGAAAGCCAGAATTAAGGATGTTTTCGGAGAAGAGCTTTCTGCAGAATCGGCGGTCAAGCGTATCCTTGATGATGTCCGAGACAGGGGTGATGAGGCTCTTTTGCATTATACAAAGAAGCTGGATGGAGTCGAACTTGGCAAGTTAGAGGTAAGTCGAGAAGAAACTTCTATAGCTTACAACGAAACAAGTAAAGAGCTGATTTCAGCTTTGAAACTGGCTGCAGAGAGGATTCGCGATTTCCATCTGCAGTGCCAACGAAAGGGAGTGGTGAGCTTTCGTGCCGGGGGCTTGGGGCAGCAAGTTCGTCCTTTAAACAGGGTTGGGATATATGTACCTGGTGGTGCCGCTTCTTATCCATCTACAGTGCTGATGGCAGCTATTCCGGCTCGAGTGGCTGGAGTCAAGGAAATTATTATGGCTACGCCTCCTAAGAAGGAAGGCTCTATTCCAGCAGCAACCCTGGTTGCTGCCGACATTGCCAAAGTAGACCGCATTTTTAAGATAGGTGGCGCGCAGGCTATAGGTGCTCTTGCCTTCGGAACCAAGTCAGTACCTCAGGTAGATAAGATTTGTGGTCCAGGCAATATCTTTGTGGTTTTAGCCAAGAAAATGGTTTACGGAGTGGTGGACATTGATGGACTTCAAGGACCCAGCGAGATAATGATTATAGCTGATGAAACTGCT
>CAZJMM010000134.1:1874-3806 GCA_964547155.1 uncultured Dehalococcoidaceae bacterium
GGTGGCAGCGCTCGTTTTGGTTCACCGTTGGGAATTAACGACTTTGTTAAGATTACTAATGTTATCGCGTTGGATAAAGCCACTCTGATGAAATTAGGACCAGCGGCAGTGATTATGGCTAAAGCTGAGGGACTTCTGAATCATGCTCGGGCTATTGAAAAAAGGATGACCGGAAAGAAAAGATGAACTTGGATTGGGATGTTGAAAAGCTAATCAGACCTGAACTGTTAAAAATGAAAGCTTACACTCCTGTTGAGCCTACCGAAGTTTTGAGTCAGGATATGGGAATTCCGGTAGAGCGGGTAACTAAATTAGACGGCAATGAGAATCCTTACGGCTGTTCCCCAAGGGTGCTTCAGGCTCTGGCAGCCTATCCTTATTACCATCTTTATCCTGACTCAGAACAGCGGGAGATAAGGAAAGCTTTGTCTCAGCATATTGGCTTGGCTCCTGAATATATTGTTGCCGGCAGCGGTAGCGATGAGCTTATTGACCTTATCTTGCGTCTTTTCCTTAAGCTTGGCGATAAGGTAATTAACTGCCCCCCGACTTTCGGTATGTATCCTTTTAGCACTGAAGTCTGCGGTGGTGAAGTAATCGGTGTTGAACGAAAAGAAGACTTCACCCTTGATATCCCGGCTATCAAGAAAGCTGTGGGCAAAAGGGCTAAAGTGGTTTTTATTGCCTCACCCAACAACCCGAGTGGCAATATTGTTGCTGAACCTGAAATCAGAGAGCTACTGGAGACAGGTCTGGTGGTGGTAATAGATGAAGCCTATTCCGAATTCAGTGAGACTTCAGTTGTTTCTTGGGTACCAAAGTATTCGAATCTCGTTGTGTTGCGTACTTTCAGCAAATGGGCAGGATTGGCGGGCTTACGGGCTGGTTACGGCGTTTTCCCGAAAACTGTGGCTGAATATTTGATGAAGATAAAGCAGCCCTACAATATAAATGCGGCTGCTCAAGTAGCTATGTTAGAGTCTTTAAAAGACAAAGATTATCTCCGGGATACTATTAAAATGATAATTGCTGAGAGAGCGCGTCTTTTTACAAAGTTGCAAGAAATCAAATGGTTGAGACCTTATCCTTCTCAAGGCAATTTTATCCTCTGTCGGGTCATTAAGGGAGACGCTATTAGAATTCATCAGGAACTTCGCCGACAGGGTATTTTTGTGCGCTATTTTGATACTCCCCGACTTAGAGATTGCCTCCGCTTCAGCGTAGGTAAGCCTGAAGATACTGACTTATTGATTGCTGCCCTAAACGGAATATGTTAGTCTTGGGGAAGTCTTGACCATTGGAGGAGAAAAATGGCTCAAAGAAAGGCAACAGTGACGCGTGAGACCAAGGAGACTACTATAAGGGTGGAGTTGAACCTTGATGGCAGCAGCCAGTTCACTATCACCACTGGTATCAGGATGTTTGACCATCTTCTGGCTCAATTAGCTCAGCACGGGATATTTGACATAAAAATATCAGCTACTGGCAATGACCAACACCATGTAGTGGAGGATGTTGCTATTTCCTTGGGTAAGGCTTTCAGTCAAGCCCTTGGAGAAAGGCAGGGAATAGTTAGAATGGCTCATGCTGTGGTGCCCATGGATGATGCCTTAGCCTTGGTAGCCATAGATATCGGGGGTAGGGGACATACAATAGTCGAGGCTTCTTTTACTGATACCAACATTGGTGAACTACCTGCTGACTTAATCCGCCATTTCCTCATTTCTTTTGCCTCTGAAGCCAAACTCAATCTTCACGCCAAAGTTCTCAGTGGGGTCAATGACCATCACAAAGCGGAGGCTCTCTTTAAAGCCTTAGCTCGCTCTCTGGATGCGGCTACCCGAATTGACCAGCGCATTGTCGGTAGAGTCCCCAGCACCAAAGAGGTCATTGAAGGGTAGAAAGTAGTAAAGCAAACGTAATCTCTATGGG
>CAZJMM010000135.1:0-3697 GCA_964547155.1 uncultured Dehalococcoidaceae bacterium
TCTACACCTCTCTATTCGTCGGCAGCGTCAGATGTGTATAAGAGACAGACGGACACCTTTTGGCTCAAAAGCTTATGACATCGACGTCACTGCGCAGCAAAAAGTCCATGATATCCGATAATGGTATCACCTTGCCTACAGCCATCTTATTCGTCAGCCCCATTTCGTTTACACAAAACCGGCCGGCCATAATCTGAACACCCCTCTCTTCGAGAATCCGTAAGCGCGCGATCATTGGCGAGTCTTCAGCCAGTATACTGACCGCTGTATTGAGGCAGACGATGGCTGCTGGTAACTCCTCCTTGCGCCTGACCAGAGCCTCCAATGCTGTGGCCAAAACTTCATAGCCAATCACGGTATCGCCGTGACCACAACTGTCGGCGGTAAATAAGAGTACTTTCTTCATGGTTTTATCCGTCCTCGTGCTATCTTCCATATTTTTTCGCATCCTTATGTTTTTAAATGTAGACCATACCAGCTGTGCCTGCACCTGGAATGACAGATAGGCTGCTAGCAGGATGAAGGTATTTGGGGCATATCCTCATCGTCGCTGACATCTACAAATGAACGGATGTCAAAGGGGCTGCCTTCTAAGGTTTCATATGATGTCTCGTGAGGCGAAAATAGACTTTTTTCTCGCACGAGTTCCTGTTCTACAAGGTATACGTCCATTTCCTAATGTCCCTTCTCTTGCTTGTGTAACAATCTTGCTAACTTGCTGACCGCCAGTCTAGGCAATCCCATGGTCTCAGCCACCAGATCGCTAATATCGATGACCTCTAATTTAGCTCCAGAATCAGCTACGCCCAAACGAAGATTGTTCTCACATGTTGGGCAACAACTGACCAGTGCCGAGGCTCCCGTCTGAATAGCTTCCATCACCCGGCTCATGTTGATAGCACCACCAAGGCGTGGGTAACGCATGATATTTTTCCCACAACAGGCAGAATGCTCTCTATTGCGGGGCATCTCTACCAGTTCTAGATCGGGTATGGACTTCAGTATCTTTCTCGGTGGGTCGAAGATACCGCCGCCACGCCCTATATGGCATGGGTCATGAAAGGTTACCTTCAGCCTGACAGGACGTTGACACTCGATCCTGCCTTCTCCTATCAGGTCGCTTATGACTTCAGTGATGTGTTTTACACTGATGCTATATTCTAGACCTAGCCTCTGCGCTAAAAGCCTGTAGAAATGATTCAGGTATTGCCAACCACCTGAGCATGAGGTAATAAGTTTCTTTATGCCTCGCTTATTCATTTCATTGATGTTATGCGTAACGGTTTCTTGTACCTCCTCAATACAACCGATGCTAAACATTGGCCCACCACAGCACCACTCGTCAGAACCAAGATAAACCGGTTCGATTCCTGCTCTGTTTAATATCCTAATCGCATTTATCGCCAAATTCCGCAGCGTATAGGTAAAGGTCGCCGCGCACCCGACAAAATACGCAACCTCGCCTTCCTCTCTATATTTCAGATCTGGAGTCATCCAGCCTTTCCTTTTATCCTGTGGAAAACCTCCAGGATTATGATGGAATAGGATATTATAGGCCTGCCTCTGGAATATCAGGGGAGGATGGAAACCTTCCTTTAAAATAGCTGGCTTGATCGTTAGAGTCCAGTCTTCGTCTATGGGCGCTTTGACTTGGCAAATATCACTGCACTGCCGGCACGTGGTACATACGAAAAACATCTCCGCCATTCGCTCATCGAACTTAGTATTGCCCTTTAGATATTCCTTTATGAAATTGAACTTGCCTCTGGGCGAGGCACTCTCCCAACCAATAGCCTCAAACTGCGGACACACACTCCGGCAAAAACCACATCTGGTACAAGCGAAGGCATCCCACTCAACTTCTTTGCCAAAAGGTAACTTTCCGAGTACCGTCTTCTGGCCAATCACTTCTCCACGATGCTCCCTATCCGATAGCTGGTCGCCTTCCAGTTCCTCCCTGGCCTGCATTGATTTGATTGTCTGGTTGAGTTTTCTTAGTGGTAAGTCTTTCTCAAGCGAGGCTGGGAATACCTTGCCGGGGTTCATCATATGCTCGCGGTCAACTTCTTTTTTAAACTCATATATCTTGAATAGCTTATCTTTACCAAGCAGCAGTTCAGCATCGGCTATGAAATACATTCCTATAGTATATGGCCTGCCGCCAAATTTCTTAGCTGCCTCTATGGGCATATAGATGTTTGAATAGGTTAGTGGGAACCCTTGGCGACGTTCATCATCTAACACATATATCTGTACAAGCGTTTCCTCCCCACGATTGATCATAGTCCCCCTGAACGCTACTCCCTCAAGTTTGCCCGTGATCTCCTCTAGCATAAAGAGCTTTTCTGTAGGTATAATAGCTTCAGACAGGAGTAGGGACGGTCCCATACCTCCAAGCCGCATTGGATAGAACCTCTCACCCCACAAAAATCCTGCTATCGCATCTTCCAGAACTCCCCCACCATGAACATCAATAATATTAAGAAGTGAATCCTTAACTGTGCGATCCCTGCTCTTTGGGTAAGAAAAGGTGGCTATGAATCTATTATCTGGTAGTTGCGATTCATACGCTGTGCCAGGCACAGGAGCCCTTTTCGCCTGCTTTTCAACGGCTTGGCGGCTTAGCTGAATGTGTAATGGATTTCTATAGCTAACCTCCCATAGCGCCAGCTTCTTATGCTTCACTTCTTCCAAGGCACCTAACAAGCCATCCAGGCTATCAAACGCCCCAAGGATCGGGAGGTCATCCTCGCCATCTCTAACGATAAGCGTAACTTCAGAGATCAGGCCGGTTGTGCCTGCCATCCCGTAAACCAAATCAACTTCGTCCCCTGTGAGCCTCTTGATCCCCTTGGGTGTGATCATTTCAACCTCAGATACGCTGTCTCTGAAGTAGCCGTATTCGAAACTTCCTATGCCTACGCCACCCCCATTAGCGAGCCATCCACCCACGGTCGAGCTAATCGCACTACCAGGATAGAGCCTTAGTGCCAAGCCATGAGAGCTTAGCTCTGTGTCGAGATCCTTCCACACAGCTCCAGGCTGAACAGTCACTTTTTTATCTTCTTTACTGATCGCAATAACCTTCTTCAACCGATAAAAGTCAACGGCAATGCCCCCCATCGTTGGGACGGCACCGCCATAACCAGCAGTACCGGACCCTCTTGGTACCAGCGGAATGCTATGCTTTATAGCGATGTTCACTAGCGCGACCAGCTCATCAACGTTAATCGGTTGTACCACAGCATCCGGAGTGGCGGTGATTTGACCCTTCAAGAGCCCGGGTAAATTACCAATGTCACTGGAATACAAAATTCTTTCAAGCTGGTGAAAAGCTACTCGCTCATCAAAAATATCAGTTAGTTCTTTCTTTAGTTCTTTTAACATCAGCATACTCGCTGCTGCAACCTGACTCTATCAAAGTAGCAGCCACATCCTTTGCGTTTTCGTATAACAAAAAAGGGAGTAGTATGTCAAGGAAAGACCCCAAGATATGGGGTATTTTCTCAAGCCCTCCAGGAGAGAACCTGACAGGAAGCTTTTGTAGTGGGATAAGGGGAACCAAAGAAAGGACTTCCGGCCTCCTGAGCCGATAAATTTTGACTTTTAGGCCTTGCAATAGGCACACCACCCCTATCCGTACGTAGCAAATATGGACACAGCAAAAATCAATTTCCTTTACTTACCAATATTTATG
>CAZJMM010000136.1:0-908 GCA_964547155.1 uncultured Dehalococcoidaceae bacterium
TTATTAAAGAGAGGAGTTTCCTCGCCCCATCTATACCCCTCAGTGCTGTAGGATGGAACTTCATGTTGAGATGATTTGAGCCGTACTTTACAGTGTCAATTATTTTGGCAGCGGACTTAACCAAGGCGGTAACACCATTCTTGTCGGTTCCCCCCTGAGCTGAGACACTGGCATCAACAAGGGGTTTTCTCGCTTTTTTACCATTCGGTAGTGCCCCGGTGAATTCTCCAAAAGCCACATGAGCCACGACAGAATATGCCGATGGCATAACCGGCCTGCCCAGATAGTCAGATTTTGAGTGCAGGTTATAGCAGATTTCATAGATATCTTTGGCTATTGAATCCACATAGTTATCATCATTCCCGTATTTAGGGGCATTGAGGCACATTCGCTCGATTTCTTCATACCCCTCAAAGTCGGCGACAAGTGCCTCTCTTAACTGGCTCGTGGTGAGTCTTTTCTCCTCAAAGATTAGCTTTTTAATCGCGGCTAGGGAATTAGCGGCATCAACTACCCCTACCAGGCAGACACCGTCACCAAAACTGTATCTAGCACCTCCGTGTGAAACATCTTTACCTTTCGCTATGCAATCGTTGATAAACGATGAGCTAAAGGGGGCAGGAAAGTTTTGTTGCAAACTCCAGGCTGTCCGGGAAACATCATGAGTTAATGGGACAAAGTATTCAAGCTGCTTAACAAAAGCCCGATAAAATTCGTCATAAGTCCGGAAACTATTAGCATCACCGGTTTGCCGACCCAACTGTATCCCGGTGAGTGGATCCTTACCGTTCTCCAGCGCTAGTTCAATCATCTTGGCGACATTGAATCTCGTCTCCCAGTAGCCATCCATACAGCCTGGTATAAAACTCTGGACGCAGCCGGCAATAGCGAACGGCCTTGCTTCTTCC
>CAZJMM010000136.1:918-3696 GCA_964547155.1 uncultured Dehalococcoidaceae bacterium
CATTTTGTGGTGGAAAAGGTGGCGCTCGATACCTGTTCGGCTATTGTGAAAGGCTGGCTGCCCTATTCCCGTTCGTATCAAATCAACGCACTTAAGCAAGAACTGCTCGGAAAGTTTATCATGATAAACGAGATTGACTAGAGGCTCCGGGAGCCGAATCCGCTGCTGAGCTTCCAAGACCAACCAGTCTAACTCATTGGTCGCGTCCTCCCCATCAGGCGTTAAGCCACCTAAGCTTAATTGTAGTCCTAGTCGGCTTTGATTCATCCTCTGCCCGTGAGGGGGTAAAACATAGGCTAACTGGTTGAACTTCAGAAATAGGAACTGCAGAAGCTCAATAACCTCCTCGTCAGTAATTTTCCCCTCCTCCTTGTCCTTTTTATAAAAGGGATACAGGGTCCTAGTAAGAGTAGCCGGAGGGGAAGTAAGCGCCTTTGGTGCCTCCATCCATACCCCGAGCATAATAAACCAGTAGGCTTGAACTGCCTCGCGAAAATTGCGGGGTGGATTTACCGGAACCCAGTCACAAATGCGAGCGATCTCTTCTAGCTCCTGTTTCCTGGCTGCATTCTTCTCGTTTTCAGCCATTTCCCTAGCTAGAGAGGCATACCTTTGAGCCAGTACCTTCATCCCGCTGAGGGTTAGCTTAGCTGCCTGATAAAAGTACCACCTTTCCAGCACACCTGACTCACCAGTGTTTAATTTCGCTTCCTCCTGCTCTACTTCAGCCATAATCCCCTCTAGTCCCTTATTTAACACCTTGGTATAATCAGGAACTAGGATGTGGGCAGCACTGCCAGGACTAGGTTCAATCCATACACCGCATTCAGTAAAAGTACGTAGATCCACCCCACGAGTTTCTAATACGACTTCTCGCGTTAAGCTAAATAGATTTGAATCCGACCAGGCCTCGACCACCTTATCTATCCATTCTCTAACATCAGGTGTTATCCGAGCCTTCCCCCTCGGGAGGTTAAACTCTTCTGTCCTCCTCATCCAGGCACAACCTTCCTCCGGGACAGGGTAGGCCCCATATTTATACTTGGTAAGGGTACCTGCAATCGGGTTGCCATCAATGTAGATGGTCTTTTCAGAACAAAGCCTATGGAAAAGCTTAGCCCGGCGGATAATAGCCGACTCTACTACAGTTTCTCGATACACATCCAGTAAAAACTGGATTCTCTCAGTATCAATCTGTGGCGAAGCCGAAAGCAACTCTTCCTTTTCTCTTTTTACCCCCTCGCTAAGCATACTTTTCTCAGCTACTTGTGCCATTTCCTCACCCTCCTACCCTTTTACTTGCCTATAATTTGGCTACTATCACTTTATGTATTTTGTCGTGCCTTTGTCAAGCTCTTGCTTACCGGGGGAGCTTTGGCTCTGTCCCCTCCCACGCCTTAAGATAAAGCTCCTTAACTTGGTCCAAGGAGGGCCTCTGTGGTGAGATACCCGAGGCTAGAGTATATTCGGCAAGCTGGTCAAGCCGGGACATAAAGGCTCTTTCCTCAATGCCTGTTTCCTTGATAGAGCTGGGGAGACCAACCCTTCTTCTCAGTTCACCCATGGCCGCTATTAGCTTTTGGGCTCCGTCCCTGGTGTCCTTAGCCTCTATGCCCAGTTCTCTGGCCAGCATAGACTCGCGTTCCGGGTTATAGGCATAGAGCCAGGCTAGAAAGTGACAGAACATGACGGCATTAGCTCGACCGTGGGTTATGTGATAGAAGGAGCCTAGCTGATGAGCTGCGTCATGATTGAGACCACCAACGCTATTGGAGCAGGCGACCATAGCCATGGTGGCAGCAAGGTGCATCTTCTCTCTGGCTGTAATATTGGAGCCGTTGGCTACAGCCTCAGGTAGCCACTCCATAATAGTCCTGGCTGCGGCTACAGCCAAGCTATCAACGAGGTCACTGACCTGGCTTACGGTGTAAGCTTCCACGGCATGAACCAGAGCATCAAATCCGGTATCTGCCGTGATATGCGGTGGCATAGTGGAGGCTAGCTCAGCATCAACAATGGCAACATCAGGAGCAAACTGGACAGAGTAGAGAACCCTCTTAACCGGGGGGTCTACTTCGTAGTTGGTGATGACCGCGCCGAAGCTAACTTCGGAGCCAGTTCCACTGGTAGTGGGGATGGCTACATACCTGGTTTTTTGTCGTAATTTGCGGCGAGGCAGAGTCCGCATAAGCTCGTTCCACCCCATTTCAGCTAAATCAGGGTTTTCATATAAGGCCCAGACGGCTTTGCCCACGTCCATGGGTGAGCCACCCCCTAGCCCAATTATCAGGTCAGGGCTAAAGTCCGTAACCCGGGGCAGGCATTTTTTCACCGTCTCCATGGAAGGGTCTGGTTCAACCTGCTCAAAATATTGGCTTTGAGCCCCTTTCGCATCTAATATTGCCTTTACTCTGTCCAGATAGCCTAGTTTCACAATAGTGCCATCGGTAACAATAAATGCCTTCATTATTTCTATGTACTTTAGCGCGGTGAGGGCACCCCAGCCGTGGACAATCTCTCGGGGCATAATGAATCTTCGGTAAGGCTTATTCGGTGGCATTGTAGCTTATCTCCTCTCCCTTTGGATGGCGTCTATTGAGTCAGCTCTGCTAAACGGCTATCATCGCCGCAGGGACAATTGTATAAGCCGTCCCTTTGAGTGTCAAGCACCTTTTTGGAACCCTAAAGTGCTTAACCATTTGACAAAGAAGGGAAGTATGGTTACCTGTCTCTTATACACATCTGACGCCTGTCTCTTATACACATCTGACGCTGCCG
>CAZJMM010000137.1:0-3693 GCA_964547155.1 uncultured Dehalococcoidaceae bacterium
GTCAGAAGCATAGAGATGGACTGAAGACATGGGGAAATTTCTCTGCTCCAGCACCCTAACGAATTCCCGACCGACAAGCCCGGTAGCACCGACGATAGCAATGTTATATGCCTTCATTTTTCCCCTCCAAGTTTAACAGGGCATCAAGTCCATAAATTAGCCCTTTGCTTTTCACCACCTTTTTAATGGCTAAAATAATTCCCGGAATATAGCAGTCCCGACTTATGGTATCGTGGCGCAGGCTTAGTGTTTGTCCTAAGCCTCCGAAGATAACCTCTTGACTTGCCATGAGTCCAGGAAGCCGGACACTGTGGATGGTCACGCCATCCATTTGCCCACCTCGAGTACCGCTAAGGCTCTCGCGCTTGGTAATTGGGTAGTTGAACGGTTTACCTCGAGCTTTTACTATGGCTTTAGCTGTAGCCAAGGCTGTCCCTGAGGGGGCATCGGCTTTTTCGTGGTGATGGAGTTCAATGACTTCGGCATAATCGAAGAAACTGGCGGTGGTTTTAGCTAAATAGAGGAGAAGCACTGCTCCTAAGGCGAAATTGGGAGCAACCACAGCGCCAATGTTATTAGCTCTCGTCAGTTGGTCAATTTCAGAGAGATTATCGCTGGAAAGGCCGGTGGTGCCAATGACTAAATTGACGCCAAGCTTAGCCGCAATGCGAGCTGCAGCTATAGAAGCTTCGGCAACAGTGAAATCTACTAATACATCGGGACAACACTGCCTCAAGAGTGAATCCAGGTCTGAAGAAAAAGGCACTGTCCTTGAGCTGTCAGGCAAAGCTAAATAGTTCTGGGTTACCTCTTTCTCCACCGCACCTACAATTTCAAGTTCAGAGTCACGGGACAGACCAGCGGTGACTGTCTTTCCCATCTTACCCAAGGCTCCATTAATTACTACTTTTATGAGTGTCATATCTTTCTCTTTGCCCGGAGAATGTTAACCTCTAATTGCTTAATTATTCTCTTCATCAAAAGACTGGTTGCGGTTACCTTTTTGTATATGGGGTGTTGAGTGAGCCTTTTGGCGTTTCTTTGCTGGGTAATGACTTGCCAGCGAGTCTTTGACCTTGGCTCCGTGCATACGGGATAGGTCTTCGAATACAGCTCGACGAGACAGGTTTATCCTTCCAAGACGGTCAATTTCAATAACCTTGACCATAATTTCATCGCCCACTTTGACTACATCCCGGACTTTGGGCACATGGTGGTCAGCTAACTCGCTAATATGAACCAAACCTTCCTTACCGGGGAGAATTTCTACCATAGCCCCGAAATTGAGCAGGCGGGTCACTTTCCCAGTGTAAATGCTACCTACTTCTACCTCTTGAGTTAAGCCTTCGATGATTTTGATTGCCCTCTGGGCGGCTTCTTCGCTGGGAGAGCCGATAAGTACTGTGCCATCATTCCCAACGTCTATACTCACTTTAGTTTCCTCTATAATTGACCTTATGGTTTTACCTCCGGGACCAATAACAGTGCCAATCTTATTTGGGTCAATGGTTATCTTGTACATTCTTGGTGCATAGCGACTCAGCTCGGAACGGCTGGAACTGATAATCTGCCGCATCCTTTCCAAAATTTCAAGGCGAGCATCACGAGCTTGATTTAGAGCCTTACTTACAATTTCGAAGCTAATGCCTGGTATCTTAACATCCAGTTGGAGAGCAGTAATACCGGCAGTAGTGCCGGCAACTTTTAAGTCCATGTCTCCATAAGCGTCTTCCATGCCCTCAATATCCGTTAGTATTACGTGGCTGTTATCCTGTCCAGTAACCAACCCTATAGCCACTCCGGCAACTGGTGCCTTGATTGGTATACCAGCATCCATCAGAGAAAGACTGGAACTGCAAGTACTTGCCATGGAAGTACTACCATTGGAGCTGAGAACTTCGGATACCAACCGAATGGTGTAGGGGAAATCCTCTTGTGATGGCAATACTGGGGTAATGGCTCTTTCCACCAAAGCACCATGACCAATTTCCCGCCTTCCTGGTGCACCCAGGCGTTTTACTTCACCAGTGGAGAAGGGGGGAAAGTTATAATGGTGCATGAAGCGCTTACTTTCTGCCAGCCCTAAACCATCAAGGAGCTGCTCCTCTCCTGCAGAACCGAGGGTAGTAATAGTCAATACCTGGGTTTGCCCGCGGGTAAATAACCCTGAGCCATGAGTTCGGGGAAGAAGCCCCACTTCACCATTAATGGGTCGGAGTTCTGTGGGTGAGCGACCGTCAATATGCCGTCCTTGTTCCAGAATGATTTTTCTCACGCCTGCCTTAATCTGGGCTTCGAAGACAGCATCAATCTCGGCTTCGGAGAATGTCTCTGTTAATTTCTCAATAGCCTCTTTTTTCAAAGCTGCCACTGCCTCTTCACGCTGCCACCTTTCGGGTTGGTCCAGAGCTGGAATAAGCCTATTTTCAAGGAGAGAAGAAACAGGTGTTATCAGGTCAGAATTAACATCAATTGACTCAATCTCTTTCTTGGGTTTACCCCAAGATTTCTGTAGCCTCTCCTGAAGACTGATAGCTTCCTGGTTTATCTTATGTCCTAACTCAATTGCTTCGAGTAATAGGCTTTCTGAAACTTCCTTGGCACCAGCTTCAACCATTACTACAGCTTCTTTGGTACTGGCGATAACAAGGTCGAGCAAACTCTCTGTTAGCTGAGGTAGGGTTGGGTTTATAATCATGTTCCCGTTGAGGTAGCCAATGCGCACTGCTGACACGGGACCGCTAAAGGGTATTTCAGATAGAATTAGAGCTGCTGAAGCGCCAATAATGGCTAAAATATCAGGGTCATTCTCTTGGTCAGCAGACAGGACGGTGATGATAATCTGGACATCGTTGTACCAGTTTTTGGGGAAGAGAGGGCGTAATGGTCGGTCTGTAAGTCGGCTGGCTAAGGTGGCTTCTTCACTAGGGCGGCTTTCTCGGCGGATAAAACTGCCGGGAATTTTGCCTGCGGCGTAAAGCCTTTCTTCATAGTCTACAGTTAAAGGTACGAAATCTACCCCTTCACGGGATTTTTCACTGGCGCAAGCTGTGACTAGGACTACAGTGTCGCCGTAACTAACTGTGACCGCTCCGTCAGCTTGTTGGGCAAGCTTGCCCGTTTCAATAGTGAGAGACCTTCCAGCAATAATGGTTTCTAACCGCTGAGACATAATATAAAATTCTCCTCCCTCGCCCCTTCGGTTTTATTTTCGTAAGCCTAATCTTGAGACCAGAGTGGCATACCGTTGAGCGTCTTTTTTACTTAGGTAAGCTAATAGTCGTCTTCGCTGACCTATTAACTTGAGAAGCCCATCCCGGGAATGGTGGTCATGAGTATTGACTTTCAGATGCTCCATTAGCTGGTTTACCTTTTCAGTAAGCAGAGCTACTTGGACTTCAGTAGAGCCGGTATCGCTTTCGTGAATCTTGAACTTTTTGACAGTAGTATTCTTTTGCTCTCTATCCAAAAACTTTACCCCTTCCTGTTTATTTGTAAAGACAGATTATACCATACCATAAAAAAGGTGTATATCTAATGGGAAGCAATTTTTTAAAATTGTGTTGCCTCGAATTGATGATGGACTTATCGTTAAGATTATGAACCTGACCGACACAGGATATAAGCTTGCTTGGGTTTTCCAAAGAAATAAGGGGATTTGGGTCGCTGATATATTGGACGAATACGACTACT
>CAZJMM010000138.1:0-3681 GCA_964547155.1 uncultured Dehalococcoidaceae bacterium
CACTTCAACTAAGCGTTGGGTATTAGCACTATTACGTCCACCCACTACTATCATAAGTTCACTTCTTTGAGCTAATTCCAAAGCTTCTCCCTGTCGCTTCTGTGTCGCTGCACAGATAGTATTGACAATGCGCACCTCCCGAACCTTAGACAAGGCAACACCAAGGATTTCCTTTAGAAAACCATAAAAATTAGGCTGGCTTTGGGTCGTCTGGGAAAGAACACCCAACCGTTGAGGCATGGGGGTAATGCCAAGGACTTCATTAGCGTTCAAAGTAGCTATAGCCTTATTACCTACCCAGCTAAGGAGTCCTTTTACTTCAAGGTGAGCAGCATCACCAAAAATTACAACCCAGAAACCAGCTCCAGACAGCTTTTGAGCTACTTTTTGTGCACTACGAACTATAGGGCAGGTAGTATCAATTAAAGAAAGCCGCCGAGCTTTAATTTCAGCTAAAACTTCAGGACCGACCCCGTGAGTGGTAACAGCTAAGGTACCACCTTTAACCTTGCCAAGGTTATCTGTTACCGTTATTCCCATTTCAGCGAGCATTTCAACCACCCTCGGGTTATGGACTATGGGTCCCAAAGTCGTTATTTCCCCATGCTTCTGGGCAGCTCTTTCCAGTATAGTGATTGCCCTTCTCACACCGAAACAAAAACCCAGTTCCTTAGCCCTTTCAATTTCCACTTTCCACCGCCTCCTTATATTCACCCCGATATTCGGGAGGTAGGAGAGAAGCAATCCTTCTCATTATCAAATCTGTTAGCAATCTTAACTGAGACTTGCTGAGCCTACCCTCAGTGACAGGAAGTTTAAAAGGCTCGCCAAATTTCACTGTTACCTTGGGACGCCGGAGCCATCCCACACCCTTAAGCTTCTCTGTCCCGGCAATGCCTACCGGAAGAATATGAGCACTGCTGCGTAATGCAATCACCGCCATTCCCGGGTGACCCCGCAAAAGTTGAGCTTTACGACTCCTGCCTCCTTCCGGGAACATACCTAAGACCAGCCCTTCATCCAGTACGTTAACTGCTTGCTGCAACGCCACTTCCATATCTTTGATTGTTCCCCCACGCTGCACGGGAAAAGCTTCAGCTAAGTTCATTAAAACACCAAAAAAACGTGACTGAAAAAGCTCTTCCTTTGCCATAAAACGGCTTTTTCGCGGAAGGAGACTGACTATCAATAACGGCGGGTCCGCCAGATGAAGATGATTGGACACTACCATAACTGAACCTGTTGGGGGTACGTTTTCCTTTCCTTCAACTTCCAAGCGGATAAAAATCCTGAACAAGATTCTAAATATGATAGCAGCAATCTTAGAAGATAGTTTCATTATGCTTCCACCAAATCCAGTATTTTCTGGACAACCTGCCCCAAGGTAAGGTCTCCAGTATCGATGATCTTAGCGTCTGCTGCCGGCTTAAGAGGAGACACTGCCCGCTGGCTATCCATTTCATCTCGCCTCATTATTTCACTCAAGATAGCCTCATAGTCTGCCTTTTTCCCCTTATCTAATAGCTCCAAATAGCGCCGCTGGGCCCTCGCTTCTGGGGAGGCAGTCAGAAATATTTTCAGGTCAGCACCAGGTAATACCACTGTGCCAATATCCCTCCCCACCATTACCACTCCCCCACTTTGCGCCAACCTCCGCTGTTCCTTGACTATAGCTCTCCGCACTTCTAACACTCTTGATACCAGAGATACACTCTTTTCTACTTCAGAAGAGCACACCTTGTTAGAAATGTCCTCTCCGTCAACAAAGACTTTCAGACTTTGCTTACCAGCACACTTAATCTTTGTACTGGCTGCCAACTGAGAAAGCTTGTCTTCGTCTTCAAGGTCAATGCCCAATCTAAGTGCTTTCCAAGTTAAGGCTCGATACATAACACCAGTATCGACAAAAGTATAACCAAGTCTTTGAGCCAATAGTGAACCAATGGTACTTTTACCTACGGCTACTGAACCATCAATGGCGATTAATTGTGGTCTCAACTTAACACTTCCGGTTTTTGGCTTCTATCTCACAATAGTAGGGTAAGATGTTAAGCTACAAGATTAGATTTTGCAAACTACCTACAGCTAAGGCTACAGCAAGCATTATAGCTGTGGCTTTAAGCATATCTCTAACCCCTAACTCTCGAAGAAGAATGACAAAGGTAGCTACACAAGGGAAAAACATAGCCAGCACAGTACTACCAACAACGAGTTGTTTCGCCGTTAAATCAAGGGGGGCTAACATACCCACAGCCACATCCTTACGTAAGAAGCCAATCACTATGGCGATAACTGCCTCTTTAGGTAATCCAAATAGTGTGGTAATTACTGGCGCCGTTGCATTGGCAATAACATCAAAAACTTTCAAAGTGTAGAGGACATTCACTGCCAATACAGCCAACAGGACTATAGGTAAGGCATCTTTGATAAATCCGTAGCTCCGCATCCATAACTTCTCGCCGATGACTCGCCAGGGCGGCAAACGATAGGGTGGAACCTCTATTAGAAGCTCAGGACTAAATCCTTTGACCATAAAATTGAGGATAAGCCCCAAGACTACCCAGACTACAAATAGAGTTGCATAGACTATGGCGACATATTGCCCACCTTGTTGTCCCACCAGCCCTATTATCATGGCTTGTAATGCCGCACAGGGGACACCAATAGAAATCAGGGTAGACGTAATAAATCTTTCCCGACGACTTTCCAAGATACGAGTTGCCATGACTGCCGGCACATTACAGCCCAAACCTAAAATAGTTGGGATAATGGCATACCCATGCAACCCTAAGCGGTGCATCAGTGTATCCATCAGGACTGCCAGACGAGGCAGATAACCTACGTCTTCCAGTATTCCCAGAGCCAGATAAAAGGCAATGATATGAGGTATTACCACGCCAAATTCAATATAAAATCCTGTACTTAGCAAGCCGAGGGACATGAAATAATCAATTTCCCCTTCAAATAGTCTCCCCACTAAAATATCATGGGCTATACCCCCTGAACCCAAAACTTGACTCAACTTCATTAGCAAAGGTGCCCAGAGACGCTCAAAAAACGGGCCAGTTATATAAGAAATAATACTCTCACCGATGAAGCGCACTACCCAAAAAGTACCGGAGATGACCACCGCAGCGATGAAAAGACCACCTATAGGATGGACACTGACATCGGCTATTCTTTCCAGCCAGGTATGGTGGCGGTGACTCAAGGACTGGACCTGACTGACCATGTTGCCAATATTCGCCCAACGTTCCCCCCGCCTTGCTGGACTGCTATCTGGAATAGTCACCTCTGAAAGGCGATTAATCAACTCCTTTACCCCCTCCCCCGTTACCGCTACGGTAGGCACCACCGGCACTCCAAGAAGCTCTTCCAGTTTCTTGACATCAATTTCAACACCTCGGTGCTTGGTATCGTCCCACATATTCAAAGCCACCACCATTGGCACTTTTCTTTCTAAGAGCTGCAAGGTAAGATAAAGATTTCTCTCCAGATTAGTAGCGTCAACCACATCAATAACCACATCCCCATCCTCAAGCATCTCTACTGCCACTTCTTCAGCTTTGCTCGTCGGCTCCAGAGTATAAGTGCCAGGCACATCAATCACTTCAGCCTGGTTACTCCCCAGCTTCAAATGACCTCGAGTAAATTCCACAGTAGTCCCAGGATAATTGGAGA
>CAZJMM010000139.1:0-3681 GCA_964547155.1 uncultured Dehalococcoidaceae bacterium
TTTATGAAGCAACGATACCCGTTGGGTAACAGTTTATTTTGACGCAACACGGAGGTCGATCCATGACACATTGACAATAATCGGGGGCAGGTTGTACCATTTTACCACCATCGATTTGTCCGAAAACGACTGAAGCATTACAAGAATAGTGGCATTAGGGAAGGAGGTACAAATCGGCAGAGAAAAGCGGGGGTAAAATACTGTATTCAAACTTGGGCAATCTAAACCAGCACGCAATCTACAAAAAGAAAGGAGACTAAGTTATGCCTCATTTTGTATCAGGGCAACCGTTTGATTGGAAGGGGTTCCAAAAACACATGGGTTTTTCGGATGAAGAACTCAAAGCCTGGATGAGTGACCCGGCGAAGTTTATCGGCGCTCAAAAAATGTGTAGCCCGGAAATGCAAAGGAAATGGCTTATTGTCGAGGTTGTCAAATCACATGGTTGTGCCAATGGGTTGAAGCCAGGCGATCGCCTGTATTTCAAAGGGATTGGTAACTTGGACCCTAAAAGAAGCAGCCACTGGTGTGGTCATAACATGTCGTTTCTACCTCTTATCCAGGATGCATGCCACAACCTGGTGATGCAGGGTAAAGACCCCAATACATTTTTTCCCAATCATTTTTCGTGTGTGGACACTACCAACAAATACGGGTGGGGGTATGTTGAAAGTAAAGCCTATGTGGTGGATGAGGATGATCTGGATAAACTGGTCCAAAAGCGAAAGCAGCCACAAAAGAAAGTGACGCCGAGGAAAAAGCGGAAATAATACAAGAAAATCTACTTGAAGGAGAATCATAATGGGTAAAGGTCATTTTGTATCCAAGACAAAAGGCAGATTTGATTGGAAAGGGTTGCAGAAGCACATGGGTTTTTCGGATAAGGAACTAGCAGCCTTGAAGAAGGATCCTGTGAGATCGGAATATGTTCAAAAAATATGCAGTCCCGAAATGCAGGACAAATATATGATTGCTGAAATTGTCGAATCCCATGGCTGCGTAGCGGGAATGAAGCCAGGCGACCGCCTGTATTTCAAAGGGATAAGTGTGCTAGACCCGGAAAGAAGCGACCCCTGGTGTCCTTATATAGTGAATACATTTTGGTTCACGGCTGGGGCTCGCAACCTGGTCAGGCAAGGTCTCGATCCCAATAGCTTCTATGTAAATTATTCCGGATGTGTGGATGTCGGCCCCGAGAACGGTTTGGGGCGGGTTGTATATAAAGTCTTCGTGGTGGATAAGAGCGAGTTAGACAAATTGGATAAAGGTAGAGCTAAATCTACTAAGTCTAAGCCTAAGACCAAATCTGCATGAGAACGTGGCATAGCAACAAATCTGCCGACACAGGAATTCTGTGAACAAAGAGGCGGAAAGGTGGATTTTTCTCTGACTGAAGAGCAAAAGCATATTAAGGCGTTAGTTAGGCAATTTTGCCAAAGGGAAGTAGACCAGAAGCGGCTGGATGAGATCGCAGCTAAGACTTTTGAGGCACGGACTGTAGAAGAGTTGAGAGCTGTTTACCCTTATGACTTGCTGGAGAAACTGCATAAGGTAGGATTGCGCCAGCTCCAAATTCCGGCGAAATATGGAGGTACGGCTCCTGAGACCGGTGTTAACTTAACCCTGACAATAGCTGCTGAGGAAGCAGGTTACTGGGGCGGAAGAATAGTAGACCCGCTAATGATACCCTGGCTTTTCTTACGAGCTATTGCTACAAATAGGTACGTAACCGAGGAACAAAGGAAATGGATTTTCTCTCAATTCATCGAAAACCCCAGGCTAGTGGTGGCTGCTTCAGTTGGTGAGCCAGCAGGTGGGACTGATATACATCTGCCATACGACAAGGGAGGCAGCTCAATTTTGAAAGTCACTGCCTATAGGGATGGGAACAAGTGGGTTATAAATGGTGACAAAATGTTCTGCAGTAACTGTGGAGCAGCCAACTTAATTATGGTTGCAGCTAGAACCGATAAAGAGGCACCTGTATCTAAGGCAATGACCTTTTTCTGGGTACCTACAAATGCACCAGGGGTAACCATGACTCCAAATAGAATGCTGACACTGGAGTTTGGTGGAAACTGCCAAATTCACTATGATAATGTTAGAGTTCCTGAAAGTAACCTGATAGGACAGGTGAACAAGGGTTTTTCAATCATAGAGAGCTTTTTTGAGGCTCATCTCCCCGGTACTTCCGGTTTGCTTGGCTCGATGCAGAGGATTTATGAACAGATGAGAGAATACGCAAAGCAGAGAATCGGAGGCGGTAAGCCCCTTACCCAGCATACCAGTATTGCATCCAAGTTAGGCGAACTGGCTGTCAATATTGAAGCACTGAGAGCTTTGTTTTATAGGGGTGCCTGGGAAATCGACCAAGTAGAAAAAGCTGGAGGTCGAGCCCTAGGGGAAAGCAACTGGTTTTGGTTTTTGGCAAGCTACGCACTTTTTAAACAGGTGTCTTGGCGATTTTGTGAGCTAGCAACCGACATCTATGGGGGTATGAGTGCATCAATCGATTTGCCCCTTGCGGGGTTTCTGCGCCACATCTTCTATGTACGTGCCGCTGGGCTAACAGTCGACGTGGAATTGATCAGAGCCAGTAGGGACTATGATACTAGGTATAGGGCTGCGTAAGCCATCAGGTTGGGGAATATTCGTAAATGCAAATGCTGAAAGATCCTAAGGAGGGCGATTAATGAAACTTAAAGATAAGGTTGTTGTCATTACCGGGGGTGAGGGTCCTCTAGGTAGAGCGGTAAGCAAAAAGTTCCTTGCAGAGGGAGCAAAAATGGTCATCGCCTGGTATGCGCCAGACGAGTGGGAGGAAGCTAAAAAGTTGATAGCTGACTACAAGGGGCAGTTTGTCGATATGCATGTAGATGCGACTAAAGAAGAGCAGGTTATGCAGTTGATGAAAAAGGCTAAGGACGCATTCGGCTCCCTTGATATTCTGCTACACATGGTGGGGCATTTCCGCGCTGGAGGAATGATCTGGGAAACAGACACTGCTATCTTGGACGAATTGATTGAAGTAAACCTGAAGAGTGCTTTTATCTGCTCCAAGCATGCTCTTAGGGTCATGTTAGAAAAGGGACAGGGGCGCATTGTATTTTTCCCGGCTAGACTCGCCATTGAACCCCAGCCACGTTTTGGCGCTTACGCCATCTCTAAAGCGGGACTCATAACACTCATGCGGGCACTGCGGGAGGAACTGAAAGAAACCAATATCACTGTCAACGCAGTTATGCCCAGTGTAATGGACACCTGGCGGACAAGGAAAATGCCCCAAGCCGAGCCTGACAAGTGGGTAAAGCCTTCAGACGTAGCTGAGCTCCTTTACTGTCTTTGCTCGAACGAGTGTGATGCACTAAGTGGGTCAATACTAAGGGTATTCGGCAAGCTATAGCCAAATCTTTACCCCAGACAGTTGCCCCGGAACCCGGGCACCAAGTCACCTAAACCGAGGGCGACTAAAGTCTCAGCCCGGGGTAGCCCTGTATCTTCATCCCACCCCCTGAGACGGTAGTATTCCTTCAACATACTGGTGAATCTATCCCGGTCAAGGATTCTTCCAACCGCACTAACTGCTTTCCCACCAGGACCAAGGACCGTCATTTCCTCAAAATTTGGTATAGCTTGCAAGGGTTCGGTGAAGTTGTACTCAGGAGGAAAGTCAGCTTCAGG
>CAZJMM010000140.1:0-3674 GCA_964547155.1 uncultured Dehalococcoidaceae bacterium
GGCTAAGGCAATCATTGAAAAGTGTCTTACCGCAGCTAAAGCCAGAGAGGCTGCCAGAAAGGCTCGTGACCTCATCCTCAAAAAGAGCGGTTTTGAAGCCGCTACTCTACCGGGGAAATTAGCTGACTGCTCCGAGAAAGACCCATACCAATGCGAACTCTTTATTGTCGAAGGAGAATCAGCCGGCGGTTCGGCTAAGCAGGGGCGGGACCGTCGCTTTCAGGCTATTCTGCCACTGCGGGGCAAAATCCTGAATGTAGAGAAGGCTCCTAAAGATAAGATATTGGAGCAAGAAGAAATCAGAGCTATTATTACTGCTTTGGGGGCAGGTGTAGGTAATCTGGTCGACCTAGCCAAATTGCGCTATCACAAGATAATCATAATGACCGATGCTGATATCGATGGCTCCCATATTCGAACCCTCCTCCTTACCTTCTTCTATCGCCATTTGACCGATATCATCAATCAAGCTTTCCTATTTATTGCTCAACCCCCTCTATACCGGATTCAATCAGGAAAGCAACAATTCTGGGTATATTCAGAGAAAGAAAAGGAAACCAAGCTTAAAGAGTTGAAAGGTGACCGCTGGGAAATTCAGCGGTACAAAGGGTTGGGAGAAATGAGCCCGGAACAACTTTGGCAAACAACTATGAACCCTGCTTCCCGAACTTTACTTAAGGTAGAAATAGAAGATGCCATAGCTGCCGACTGGGTATTCCGTATGTTGATGGGTGACGAGGTTCTCCCCCGTAAGACCTTCATCCAAGCTCATGCCCGAAGTGTGCGGAACCTGGATATTTAGACAGGACCTTAACGATATAACCTGTTTTTAGCTATGTACTTCTCTACTTCTTGGGGCACCAGATAACGAATAGAAACCCCTTCAGCAACCCGCCTCCGAATCTCCGAAGAGCTAATGTCAATAGTCATTATATCCAGCATAAGAGTATTTGAGGCTATCCCTGAAATAGTCTTGTCTAAAGACTTTAAATCTGGTTTCGGATAATTCAGCCGAGGCACTACTGCCAATTGGCATATGCTTACTACCTTATCCGGTTCTTTCCATAAAGGCAGTTCATTTAGACTATCCCAGCCCAAGATTAGAAAAAGCCTGGCAGCACTATTGAACTGCGTTTGAAGTGTCTTTATTGTATTCACAGTATAGGAAGGACCGGGGTGGTCTATTTCCACAGTAGATAATTTAAAATAAGAATTAGAGGCAATAGCTAAACTTGTCATTGTTACCCGATGTCTTGCCTCACTAATAACACTGTTTCCTTTAAGCCAAGGTTGTCCTGCAGGTATAAAAAAAACATGGTCAAGCTTCAGGCAAAGCCTAACCTCTTCAGCTATAATCAAGTGTCCAATATGAATAGGGTCAAAAGTACCACCCAAAAGACCTATTTTCATTTCTCTTCCCTAATCCCAATTAGTTAATATTATTTAATTAAGACGATAATCTCTAAGTTAAATATATAAAAGTATTAATCATAGTAACTAAAAAGATGAAATGTTGAAACTTTAAACGGTAGCAAAATTAAAAGTAACATCTCAGCTAACTTCAGTCTATTGACTAGTTTTGAACAAATTGTGCGCAGTTTTCTAAGTTGATTTTTGGTGACTATTTCCTAGCAAACTTTATTGCCTGGGTTATTTCAACTATCTGGTTACGGAGCGTTGGGTCACTATTTAATTTTTCAGTTATTTTTCGACAATTGTAGAGGATGGTGGAATGGTTTCGATCTCCAAATTCCTTGCCAATTTGACTTAATGAATAATGACCTTCCTCTTTGAGTAAATACATGGCGATTTGGCGGGCGAGACTCGTATTGCTGTCTTTCTTTTTCGAGGTGAGTAGCTCTGGGGTAATTCCGAAGTAGTCAGCCACTATTTGCTTAATTTTTTCAGAAGCATTTTGCCTTTCTGGAGTTGGTCGATAAGTCAGTGATTTTTTGACTAGATGCATGTCAATGTCAGCCCTGTTCATAAGAGCGTAAGCGATGACGCGGTTAAGCGCTTCTTCCAGTTCTCTGACCCCATCTTGGATTTGTTCGGCTAAGAATTTTAATACCTCTGTCGGGATAGGCAGTCTCTTTCTTTTAGCTTTAAGTTGCAGAATGGCTAAGCGGGTATCAAGCTTTGGAGGGAGTATTTCAACTACCAGTCCCCATCCCAGCCTTGACCGTAATTTGTTGTTTAAGAGAGGTATTAGTTTAGGATGATTATCGCCGGTAATAACAATTTGAGCATTCTTGGTATATAGTTCCTTAAATGCGTTGAGAAAAGATTCCTGAATTTGTCTCTTGCCACTAATAAAGTCAATATCATCAAGCAAGAGTACCTGTGTGTTTCTAAATTTATTGTGAAAATCGCCAGTCCTTTCTTCTTTAAGTGCCTTTACTAACTCATTAGTGAACTGCTCGGCAGTGACATAGAGAGTTCGTAGCTGATTACTCGTGGTTACATGCCCAATGGCATGAAGCAAGTGAGTTTTACCCAGACCGGTACCGCTATAGATAAAAAGGGGATTATAATCGCTGGGTATCTTATCAGCTATCCCCAGAGCCGCCGAATAAGCTAAGCGATTACAATCGCCTACAACAAAGGTATCGAAAGTATATTTAGGATTTAACTGGCATAGCGGTGCTTCTGCTAATAGCTGAGAAGCTCCGCCATCCATTTGAGTAGCAATTGCAGGAACAGGAACGCCTTGTTTAGGGACGCACACTGAAAACTGGACGCTAATATCGGCATCAGTAATGCTAACTAAGGTTTTAGTAATTAAAGAACGGAGGTGTTTATTAAGCCATTCACCGACGAAGGTAGTGGGAACACCTATGGTAAAACAATTATTGTGATAGCTGAGACCTACAGTGTCCTTGAGCCAAGTCTCGTAATTCGGTTTGTTAACCTGGATCTGGAGTTCTCCCAGAGCTGTTTCCCAAATTTCGGATGCTGACCTCAAGTTGGTCCTTTCCTGAAAAAGGCAAAAAATACTACCTTACATGCAACTCAAAGGTGCAATGAAAAAACCTTATTCCCTAACAACTGGGGAAAGGTTGAAAGGAGTAAAGAAGACGGGTAATATGAGAAAGACGTTTATTAGTTTACTCCCCCCGTCAATGAGGGCTGTCAAGGGGTTTTTTGACATAAGATGGGGATGGGAAAAAATTTTCAAAAAATGAGAAAAAAAATTGTTTTTATGGGTACACCAGAATTTGCTTTGCCCACTCTTAAGTCTCTGTTCGATAGTCAATATAACATAGTTGCGGTATATACCCAACCAGATAGACCGGGAAAGAGAGGACAAAAGCTCACTTGGTCTCCAGTAAAAGAGCTGGCAGTGAGCCAGGGACTTTTTGTAGTCCAGCCAGAAACGTTGAAGCAACCGGTAGAAATTGAGCGCCTGAACCTCTTGAATCCTGACATAGTGGTAGTGGCAGCCTATGGTCAAATCCTGCCTGATGCCGTCTTAAACTTGCCCAGGTATGGCTGCATCAACATCCATCCCTCCCTATTACCCCGCCATCGGGGTCCCTCACCTATTTCTACGGCTATCCTTGAAGGTGATGAGGTCACCGGTGTTACCATTATGCTCCTGGATGCTGGTCTGGATACCGGTCCTATTTTGAAACAAAGGGAATTACCTATTTCCTCCCAGGACACTGCTGGTT
>CAZJMM010000141.1:0-3667 GCA_964547155.1 uncultured Dehalococcoidaceae bacterium
GTCCGGGATGTAGCCGCCTCCCTGCCTACCGGCATCAAAGACTTGAATCTATCTATTTCCACATCAGACCAGATGATTCGCTATAAATTTCAGGGTAAACTTGACCGAGAAAAGGTCATCAAAGAAATGATTGAAGCAGCCACCTACGCTAAAGAAAATGGTATCAAGACCATAGGTGTCAACGCTGAAGATGCTTCTCGTACTGAACTCAATTACCTTATTGAATTTGCTCAGGCTGCTAAAGAAGTTGGCGCTGACCGCTTTCGATATTGCGATACCTTAGGCTATGACACACCAATGACCATCTATGAACGAATAAAAACCGTAGCTCAAAAGGTAAAAATCCCTATTGAGCAACACTGCCACAATGACTTAGGTATGGCAGTAGCCAACTCGGTGGCTGGAGCTATGGGAGCTGTGGATGGCGGTGTTGATGCCTACATTAATACTTCAGTAAATGGTCTCGGGGAACGCGCCGGACAAGCCGATTTGCTGAGCTGCATCCTGGCTTTGAAATTTGCCCATGGTGCCGAAAAATACGAAATTGGAGACCAAATAAACTTAAAAATGGCTTACAAGCTGGCTAAATATGCTGCTGATGCTTTCGGCGTGGAACTACCCATTAATCAACCTGGTGTGGGTGAAAACGCTTTTGCCCATGAATCGGGAATTCACGCTGACGGTGCTCTCAAAGACCGCCGCAACTACGAGCTTTATGACCATGAACTCCTTGGTCTCGATGAGGTAGATGAGCCACCAAAGCGGGGGAGAATTATTACTACCGGTGAATACGGTGGACTGGCTGGCTTCAAGCATGTTTACGGCAGGTTGGGTATCACTTTCCCTGATGAGATGACTGCTGAGCATATTCTTGAGTTAGTCCGCTACGCTAACGCCCACACCCAGCGACCCCTCACCGATGACGAACTCCGCTTCATAGCCACTTATCCCGATGAGATGCGCCTCATCCTGACCATGACTCCTTAATCCAGCTTGAAGCTACAGCCCCAGACTGGACTATCTGCCCTTGACACTTGCCTCTGTGTTGGATAATATTTTTGAAATTCTGAAATGGCGGGTGTAATTCAGAGGCAGAATGCTTGCTTCCCAAGCAAGACGTCGGGAGTTCGAATCTCCTCACCCGCTCCACTAAAGCTAAAGGGGGTGCTTGCTGCTTCCCGGACAGTTCTGTTATTTGTAATGAAGTCAGGCATGGACCAGGATGAAGCTTGCCTGCGTTACCTAGTGAGTGATGATCTGTTAACTTATCGTCTAGATATCACCGGGGTTACTGCCCAGATGAAAAGGCGAAAGTGAAGAATTTTGCCAGTGGTTTTGTAGACTGCTTACAAGTTGTTGACAGCGTATATTACGTGTGACACGCAATTTGTCACCACGACTCCCTCTGATATAATAACATTTTGACGGAATGTTACCCACCTTCATCGATCCGAAAGATGCTCATCTGTTGATACTGCAATAGTCAATGTTGAGTGTCATCAGCCTAGTCAACAACCATGCCTCAATATTCCCGCCAATTCCAATCCATGTCTCCTTTGAACACATTTGAGTTCATTTCGTTGCTGATAAAGAGGTTGGCATCAGGGAAGCGTTTTACCATGGCGTAATAAAAACCGGCAACATCGTTCGTTCTTGCCAGTTCCTCGTCAGTAGCCACACAATAATCCTTGGTGAAACTGAACGAACTGGAGTCGAAAGGCATTCCGGGTTTTTGATGGCCGGGAATAATCACCTCGGCGCCCATTGTCTCTAAACGCTCGACGTCCTTTATCCACTGCTTGCGTTCTTCCGCTGTAAGCTCGCAGGTAAAGGGATGTGCCTGGTTAAAAAGAACATCGCTCGCGTATAGAGTTTTTATCGAAGGTATCCAGACCACCGTGTTGTATTTCATGTCCCCCATCACTTCCGGAATAATCTCGATACGGTGTCCTTCCAGTTCGAAGTAGTTCTCGGTAAGAGGCTCAATATTAGCTGTTTTTCTGGGTACGTTGATGGGTCCTATCACATTTTCCCAATGTTCGATTTTGCCAAAAAACTGCTTGTTGATTATGCGGGCTTCCGAAGGGATTGCTACGACCCGAGCTTCAGGGAAAGCCTCTGCAATGGTGCCAAGTCCAAAGTAATGGTCGGGATGCGCATGAGTAATATAGATCGTTTTCAGGTATTTACCTGTTTCCAGTATTTCTGCGATAACTCGATAGGCATTCGACAATGTCCACTGTGCATCAATAAGAACGGCATCGGTCTTCCCTATCACGATTACGGAGGCAACTTCAAAACCACTTTCGTCGCTGAAAAAGACTTTAGTGGCTAGCGAATTCGGCCCGTGCCTGTTGAATCTAATCTCCATAGACTAACCCTCCAAACAACTTTTTGTTTAATTTACCAAACAGTGTTCTAAATTGCAAAAAGGTAACATTTCTCGGCTTTGTTGAATGCTGGCGCCGAACGGTCGTCTGAAGATACGGAAGTCTTTTGCCTAGACTATGTGTAACCGCACTTAGCGGCGTAACTATGTGGTGTTCAATTCGGCACATAATCCCCCTACTTGATATACTAGTTACAAAGACACGTTCAATGAATAGGAATTTCGACCATGAAGAAGACTGGTTATGTTTGCCCAGCCTGCCACATTAGGGGTCCCCGCTCAGTCAGAATGCAGGTGGCATCTCTAAACTGTTGCTCGGGCTGTTCCAGCTTCGTACGAGCTGCTAAGGCATCAAAACCTCTCTGGTTTTTTGATGCAGCTTATCAAGCAGACAGAAAGAAGTTAAACCCATGTTTCCCACGTGCCAGCGCGATGCTGATGCGGGAAGTAATCGGAGCTACCCAGCCAGAAGGAGAATACTCCGGCAGCTTTGGGCTCCCTTTGTTTCTTTGCTAACAGGAAAATCCCCTCTTTTAGTAGTATCCTGTTAGAGTACACCAAATCCCTTTGGGTTTGTCATTTACACAAGCACTATTTATATTACGTAAGTATCCCACCTCAGTCCAATATGTTATGGACGCTTACACATCTATTGACACTGAAATAAAAATCTAAGATAATGTGTGGTAGCGTTTTTGATATAAGGAACAGTAGAAAACGGTGTTATAGTTGGCTCTTTCCCCTAATATTAACGGTTATTCAAAATAATGTGAGATGTCTTTTTGATTGGGGGTAACGGCGGCGGGCTCTGTGTTTAACTTAGGTGCTTTAGTGGTGGGCATTGAATCCGTAGTAGATGGCGGTGACTTTTACACAGAGGAGCTAATAGTAGAAACCAACCCTTCTGAGGGTTGGTTTCTTATTTTCAGGTGGAGGCAATGTGAGATGAATAGTGTGAGATGGATAAAAAATAGGTGGTGGCTGTAACTACTGCCAAGCAGTGTGGGAAAAAGCCACGGCTGGAGGCTATGCCATCGCACACTGATTTTTTATTATAGCCCAAAACTTCTGCACTGTGAGACTTTTCAAAGGAGGTGATGTACAAGAACAAATGTAGATTGGGTGGAAGGACTTGGAAATCAAGGCAAGAAGACAAGGAAGAAGATGGTGAATTGTAACGGAAATCGTAGAACTTGGAGTTACGACAAATAAAGACGACCAACACCTAAATCAGAAAAATAAGAAAGGAAATGTAATGGATGCTGTAATCGGTACTGG
>CAZJMM010000142.1:0-3664 GCA_964547155.1 uncultured Dehalococcoidaceae bacterium
TTGGCTTGTGTTTTAGAGCTAACTTCTCTATTTCTTCATAATCGAGCCGTTCTGTTTCGCGGCTAACTCCGTAATGAATGAACTTGTACCATTTGCCAGAGAAATTGACCGGGGAACCATGGGTCAAGTGTCCACCATGGCTTAGACTCATCCCCATGACCGTGTCGCCGTGCTCGATTAAGGCGAGATAAGCAGCAAAGTTAGCTTGAGTACCACTGTGAGGCTGGACATTGGCGTGGTCGGCTTTGAATAGCTTCTTAGCCCGTTCTATAGCTAAGCTCTCTACAACATCTATGTTGGCACAGCCACCGTAATAGCGTCTCTGGGGATAGCCTTCAGCATACTTGTTGGTGAGTAAGGAGCCCTGAGCCTCAAGGATGGCTTTACTGGCATAATTCTCAGCGGCGATAAGGTTTATGGTCTCTCTCTGTCGCTGGGCTTCCAGCTTGAGAAGGCGACTGATTTCGGTATCTTGTTGGCTTGAGCCAGACATTTAAAGCATCATACCATTTAGCTCTGGCTTAGGTCAATGCCTCGCCTTCTGTGCAATGACGTTCTGCTTTGGCTGTGCTTCGTAGCTGGTACCCCTCGCAATGACTGCATACACTCCCTATTGAGCGGTTGACGTAGAAGAGAATTAACGGTAAGTTAATGTCGGCTGACAATATCGGTAACTGTGTAGGAGGCGAAAACAAAAATCAGGATGCTTGTGGAAGAGGTCATGAAGTAGATGAAAGCGATGGAGCGAAAACCTATTTTTGGTGTCAACCCTAATGTATTTTTCTTGGGGATGGTGAGCTTTTTTACAGATGTCAGCAGTGAGCTCATTTTCACCCTTCTACCTCTGTTTTTGACCAATATCCTTGGAGTAGCCACTACTTTTGTGGGTATTATTGAGGGAGTTGCGGAGAGCACCGCTTCACTATTAAGGATTTTCAGTGGCTGGCTCAGTGACCGATGGGGAAAGCGGAAGCCTTTGGCTTTTCTCGGTTATTTCTTGTCCACGGTTACTAAACCTCTTATGTATATAGCTTCAACCTGGGGTTTTGTGTTGGGGGTGAGGTTTGCCGATAGGCTGGGTAAAGGTATTCGGGCGGCTCCTCGTGATGCTCTGGTGGCTGATTCGGTGTCTGTTGAAGAAAGGGGCAGGGCTTTTGGTATTCATCGAGCTCTGGACACTTATGGCGCGGCTCTGGGGCTTGCCTTGGCAGCGGTCGTTGTCTATTTTATCCAGAGAGGGAGCCTGGAGCTTCTTCGAAATACTTACCAGTGGTTAGTTATAGTAGGAGTTGTCCCGGCAGTGCTGGCTCTGTTTATGTTCTTCTTCGTTCGTGAGGCTAAGGACAGGGTGAGGAAGCAAATTTATCCTTCCTCACAAAGAGGCTCTTCATCTCCTCAAGGACTTATTAGAGAGTTGGGAGCTGGCTTTGATATCCGCTTCAAGCTTTTTCTGGGTATCCTCTTTTTGTTTACTTTGGGTAATTCCAGTGATGCCTTTCTAGTTCTTAGGGCTCAGAACTTAGGCAACAGTGTCTTGTATATTTTGCTAATGCTGGTGGTATTTAATATTGTCTATGCTTCGGTGGCGACGCCGGCGGGAATATTATCCGACAAACTGGGGAGGAAGCGGGTCATAGTTCTGGGATGGTTAATCTACGCAGTGGTCTATCTTGGCTTCGCCGCTGCTTCAGCTTGGTGGCAAGCGTGGCTCCTCTTTGGTCTTTACGGACTATATTATGGTCTGGCAGAGGGTGTAGTCCGAGCCTTCGTGGCTGACTTGGTACCTGAGGAGAGAAGGGGGGCAGCTTATGGACTTTATCATAGTGTAGTGGGAGTGACTCTTCTGCCAGCCAGCATCATTGCTGGCTGGCTCTGGTATGCCATTAGCCCACAGGCACCTTTCTTTTTCGGTGGCACGATGGCTTTTGTAGCTATGCTGGGATTATGGGTGCTGATTCGAGAATGATTTACAGCAGGATATTATCAATGAGCCTTGTTTTGCCAATTCTGACGGCAAGAGAAGTTAATGCGGGACGGTCTATGGTTGGCAGTTCTTCCAGAGTGTTCTGGTCAGCAATGCTGACATAGTCAATTTTAGCCAGAGGTTCTTCATTTATTAGAGTGACCATCTGTTGCCGAATGTATTCGGCATTCCTTTCGCCATTATTGTAAAGCTTCTGGGCTAAGGTAAGGGCTTTGAAAAGAATAGTAGCCGCTTGCCGTTCTTCGGGGCTGAGATAAATATTGCGACTACTCATTGCCAGTCCATCCTTTTCTCGGATTGTAGGCAACACTATAACCGCCACATTCATATTGAGCTCAGCGACCATTTTCTTAATGACCATAGCTTGCTGGGCGTCTTTTTGTCCGAAGTAGGCTCGAGTTGGTTCTACTATATTGAAAAGCTTAGCCACCACTGTGGTTACCCCTTGGAAATGCCCGGGTCGGCTGGCTCCTTCTAACCTTTCAGTAATGCCGTTTACTTTAACCCAGCTATTGAAATCCTTTGGGTACATTTCTTCGACGGAAGGCATGAACACGAAGTCTGTTCTCTCTTTTCGTAACAAGGCTAAATCTCGCTCTGTGTCCCGGGGGTAGGCAGCATAATCTTCGGTAGGACTAAACTGGGTGGGGTTGACGAAAATACTGACTATGAGCACCTCGTTTTCGGCTCGAGCTTGCCTGACCAAAGACAGGTGCCCTTCGTGAAGGTAGCCCATGGTAGGTACGAGACCTAATGAGCTGCTGATTTGGCGTCTTAAGGCTTTTATTTCGGCAATAGTGTTGATTATTTTCATCTGTGATTGTTTCGGTGCTGGGGCACCTCGCAATGACATGAGACTGACTAAGGAGAGGCAGCTAATTCTCGGAGCAGACTTTTGTCCATAGTGTAGCTATGTTTGGCAGTAGGGAAAGTGCCTTTTTTAACTTCGGTGATGTAGCTAGTAACAGCACTGTTAATTATTTTTGCTATTTTGGCATATTGCTTTGAGTGTTTTGGGACAAATTCAGTAAACAAACCTAGAAGGTCACTTATCACCTGTACCTGCCCATCGCAGTCAGGACCAGCACCAATACCAATGGTGGGGATGGTCAGTTTTTTAGTAATCAGCTTAGAAAGGGGGGCTGGCACTGCTTCTAAAACAATAGCAAAAGCGCCTGCTTCTTCTAAGGCGAGAGCGTCTTTAAGCAAGCGTTGTGCAGCTTCAGGAGTTCTACCTTGTACCTTGAAGCCGCTTAGTTGATGGATGGACTGGGGGGTGAGTCCAATATGTCCCATAACCGGGATGCCGCATTGAACAATGCGTCTTACTGTTTCAGCCACTACTTCTCCTCCTTCCAGTTTTACTGCTTGGGCGCCACCTTGTTGAATAAAGCGGGCGGCATTGTGTAGAGCTTCTGAGATAGTAGGATGGTAAGTCATAAAGGGCATATCCCCTATGACCAGAGCTCTTTTGGTAGCTCTGACCACAGCCCGAGTATGGTGAAGCATCTCTTCCATAGTCACGGGAATGGTAGATTCGTAGCCTAAAACTACCATTCCCAGACTGTCTCCGACTAAAATTAATGGCACCCCGGCTTCGTCAACTATCTTGGCAGTAGAGTAGTCGTAGGCAGTGAGCATGGGTATTTTCTCTTTCCGTCGCTTCATCTCCTTTATTTC
>CAZJMM010000143.1:0-3642 GCA_964547155.1 uncultured Dehalococcoidaceae bacterium
CCTATTCGACGCTCGACCGTGTTATCTACTCAAATTGCTTACCGATTGGTACTAGCTATTTTACAAGCCTTAATCATCATCGTTATCGCCTACTTTGTTTTTGACGTGCCAATAGTCGGAAATTGGCTTGTGCTATTAGGTCTGGTGCTAATGGGTACCTTTACTTTTGTCAGCTTGGGTTATTTTGCTGTTTCTCGAGCCAGGACTACAGAAGGTGCCATGCCCATAGTCCAGTTAATCCAGTTCCCTATGCTGTTCCTATCCGGTATATTTTTCCCAGTTGAGTTTATGCCTGACTTCATGCGTCCCATAGTGACAGCGATGCCCCTCACCTATTTGGGGGACGCGCTGCGCCAGGTCATGGTCAACGCAACACCGTTATACTCACTAACCACAGACATAGTTGTTCTCGCAGCCTGGTTAGTTGTTTCTGCAGTCCTGGCGGTAAGGCTTTTCCGCTGGGAATAGTTGAGACAAGACCACACATGAATAGACTCGTCTATAAACTTGCAGCAAGTAATGAGGAATTGAATGCTGCCTTTGAAGTCAGGAGAAAGGTGTTTGTTGAGGAACAAGGTATCTCTGAACATGAAGAGTGGGACGGACACGACGAGGAAGCTCTGCATATCGTGGTTAAAGACGGGGAGAAAATTGTAAGCACCGCCAGAGTTTTGGTTCTGAATGAGAGCCAAGCCAAACTGGAAAGAATGGCTGTCCTGAAACCATTCCGAAGTAAAGGAGTCGGACGGGAAATCGTTGCTTTCGTGAGCGAAATCTTGCGGGAGAGAAAAGTAAACCAAATAGTCCTTCACGCCCAATATCAAGTCGTGGACTTCTACAAATCATGCGGTTTTGAGGAAACAGGCTCACCTTTCTGGGAAGCCGGTATTAAGCACATAAAAATGCAGAAACGGATTTAACGCAAGCTGCCAGGCAGAGTCTGAAGTCCAAGGTCTTAATCACTTCCTGTTATTTTGCCTTTTATTTCTTTCGCTTTTTGCCTTAACTCATACAGCTTGGTAATGGCTTCAAGTGGAGACATGGAATCAATATCCAGCGCCATAATCTCATCGGCTAAGACGGGACTGCTAAACAGAAGAAGTTGCTGAGGTAGTTCTTTCTTAATCCGGGAAGGCTTGGACTCACCTCGCTTTGTATGGTCACTTTCCAACCCAGCCAGGACTTCCTGAGCCCGATGTATCACCGCTTTTGGCAGACCAGCTAATTGAGCCACATGGACACCATAGCTCCTGTCAGCACCACCGGGGACAACTTTACGAAGAAAGACGACTTTACCACCTTCTTCAGTTACCGCTACATTGAAATTCTTCACTCGAGGCAATACTTGAGCCAGCTCCACCAGTTCATGGTAATGGGTGGCGAAAAGGGTCTTGGCTCCCAGTCGAGGATGATTATGGATGAATTCAGCCACCGCCCAGGCAATGGACAGCCCGTCATAGGTGCTGGTACCTCGCCCGATTTCATCAAGGATAACAAGCGAGCGAGGCGTAGCGTTATTTAGAATATTAGCTGTCTCTACCATTTCCACCATGAAAGTGGACTGACCTGCTGCCAAATCCTCTTGAGCACCAATGCGGGTGAAAATGCGGTCGACAATACCGATAGTAGCCGAATCAGCCGGTACAAAGCTGCCTGTCTGAGCCAAAAGAACGATCAGAGCTACCTGACGGATATAAGTAGACTTTCCCGACATATTAGGTCCGGTAAGGATAATAAGCTGGGTATCTTCATTACAGAGGTGAGTATCATTAGGAATGAAATTACCACTACCCAGGCTTCTCTCCACTACCGGGTGACGACCACCGCTAATGGTTATGACATCTTCCTTTGTCAACTCAGGTCTGACATATCTATGACGAGCAGCAACCTCAGCCAAACTGACCAGGACATCAATTTGAGCTAAAGCCCGAGCTGTAGTCAAAATCCGCTCACTACTTTCGCCTACCTGCGAGCAAACTTGGCGAAAGAGATTTTCTTCGAGCTCCTTTATCCTTTCTTGAGCTGCCGAAATTAAAGACTCATACTCTTTAAGCTCAGGGGTAAAAAAGCGCTCAGCATCGGTAAGGGTCTGCTTGCGGATATAGTTATCCGGAACCAGTCTGAGGTTGGGCTTGGACACCTCAATGTAATAACCAAAGACCTGGTTGTAACCCACTTTCAATGACTTAATACCGGTTCGCTCCCGTTCCTGTCGTTCTAAATTGGTAAGATACTGTCTGGCTTCCTTTTTGTTATGCCGAAGCTTATCCAGCTCTTCATTGAAGCCTTCCTTAATGACACCACCTTCTTCAAAGGTACCAAAGGGTTCAGCGACAATAGCCCGGTTGATTAAATCCACTACATCCGGGCAAGGCTTTAATTCCTCAATTAGCCAGGTCAGCGAGGTTGCTGGCTCTGTAATCTCCTTAATTTCCGGTACCTTTGCCAGGCTCAAACTTAATCTTACAAGTTCGTCTGGCTTTGCCAGATTGCTTTTAATTCGATTAAGCAAACGCTCCATGTCAGCCATTTCCCCTAGGAGAGACGTGATTTGCCGACGGGCGATAGCGTTATCATGAAACCAGGCGACAGCTTCCTGACGCCTGTGTAGTTCATCTAAATCGAAGAGGGGCTGCCCCAGCCATTTTTTGAGCAGTCTTCCTCCCATCGCTGTTTTAGTCAAGTCAATGACCGAAAGAAGAGAGCCAGCCGTACCTCCCCAGCGACTGGCTTCAAAAATCTCAAGGTTCTTCCGGGTCTGAGTGTCCAGGGTCATAAAGGACTGAGTTGAATAAGTAGCCAGCTGGGTCAATTGCTCTAAGGCTACTTTCTGTGTTTCCTGAAGATAATAGAGGATGGCACCAGCAGCTCTTATGGCTAAAGGCAAAGTTTCACAGCCATAGCCTTCCAGAGTAGTCACCTGAAAATGATTCAGTAAAGTCTGCCGTGCTGTTTCCAAGTCAAAATGGTAATCATCAAGGCGAGTCACCGCCTTTGCTTCCAGCCAGTTCAGCCCCGAAATAGTTCGAGGCAGCAAGATTTCGGCTGGCTGAAGACGTTCCAATTCAGCCGACACCTGGTCTAAGGGAAGCTGAGCGGTGGCAAATTCACCAGTAGTTATGTCAACATAACAAAGCCCAGCTTCTTCAGCCTCAGTAACCAGGCTGACCAAATAGTTATTACTCCTACTGTCAATCAGGCTTGGCTCAACTATCGTCCCGGGAGTTATGACCCGGACAACTTCTCGTTCTACCAAGTCTTTCCCGGGTTGACCAAGCTGTTCGCAAATAGCTACTTTATAACCCCGGTTCACCAGCTTGCCCAAATAGTTGTCCAGGGCATGATGAGGAATGCCTGCCATAGGCACCCGCTGCCCTTTCCCCATCTCCCGGGAGGTCAGCGTAATTTCCAGTTCCTTGGAAGTAACTCGAGCATCGTCATCAAAAGTCTCATAGAAATCGCCTAATCGGAAAAAGACTATAGCTTCAGGATAGCGCTGCTTTATCCTGAGATACTGGCGTCGGATAGGAGTTACTTTGGTCATAGTTATTGCCTATTTTACTACCCTTTTTGGTAACAAAAAAGCCGTCGAATTGCGTCATAATTATTGTTACCGAAAATGGTATTGTTGCGTCAAAAATA
>CAZJMM010000144.1:0-3634 GCA_964547155.1 uncultured Dehalococcoidaceae bacterium
AATGTTTCTTGTTAGCGCTTCTAAATTACATACTTGAGCTTGCTAATGGGTAAATAATAAAATGCCGTGCCAGATAAGATGGATTAATCAAGAACCGGGATTGCGCAGCCAGATAAAGAGTGTGCTCGCTGATAAAGGTATATCTATATTTCCCCATCTTCTCCCCAGGCTCGAAAATCCATCTCATCTGCTAGTAGCATCGTTGCGGGAGAGAATAACGTGTTTCAGCAGGAAGCTATTGTCTAAAGAGCTCAGCCAGGCTCAGCTGGAGAGAATTGAAGCTGAGACTGACAAAATAGGTCTCTCGTCTATTATTATTGAGCTTAGAGGTATTGGGGCTACATACCCAACACTAACCAATGACCAATTGAAACTGATTGATACCATTAAGATAGTTATAGGAGACTTGCTCCACGAATACCTGGCTTTAAAACCTCTGGGTTGTGCCTGTCGAATAGATTCACTTGGAATTAAGCGGAACCCTGATGCCGTGAATATGCACGATGTTCTGATTCATATAATCAGCGAGGAGATAGCCTCTGAGGTTCATGAAAGGTATTACAGAGATAAGGAAGAAATAAGAACGGAGGACGGCAGCCAGGAATTTGATTTTGATGCTGAGATGAAAGAAACGCGTAAAAGAGTAGAGCAGTATCTAGCCGAAGGAAGAATCGAGGTAGCAGAGCGTTATATGGAGGAAAGAAGAAAGGAATTCGTAGCGCAGGGCTACAATATTAGGAAGCTGAATCAGGCTTACCTGGCATTTCACAGCATTCTCGGGCAAGTCTCAGAGCCGGGCAGTCCAATTTACGCCGACCTGAAGCAATTCAGGTCAAAGAGTTCATCATTAAAGTACTTCCTGGAGAAGGTTGCGAATATGAGAAGCTGTGCCGAGCTGACAGAAGCCTTAAGGAATTGCCAAAGCCCTGAGACAGACCAAGCTGAGCATATGAAGCTGTGAGTATAAGTTATCCCTGAGAAGACCTGTGGTGCTTCCTTTAACTCAACAGTTATCTTCTGTTAAAGCAGCAAAAAAAGGAGGACTGAGTATTTCAGTCCTCCTTTCTATTAGACTTCAGAATCCCAAGTTGTCCTGTCTGCCTCTTTTCCGCTCTATTTCTGCTGCCCGTTCTGGGATGGCATTGCGAACGGCGTCAATACCAAACCTTATCTTACTCCACTTGTTCTCTATGTCGTAAACTAACCTCATGAGCCGCTGGTCAATATACCCTGGCAAATGTGGTATTTGTCTTGCTTCCTTCACCCGGTGTAGTGCCTTGTCGATTACCGGCTGAGCTGCGTTCAGTTCCCCTTCTATTTCGTCCATTGCCTCGACTACCCTCAGGGCGCTCCATCTTATAGGCATGTTGTAACCTCCCTTCTCTCTTGTTTTTTAGGTATAGCGACCCCATTATTTTGAACCCGTCACCCGAGGCAGTCCATGACGCTCACACCTTCCTCATCTTCATGGAAAAGCTTCTTGACCATTAGGTTTCTGGGGAGACAGCGGTTCAACATATCCAGAGCTTCATCACTCTGGATATTTACTTTGTTCATAGCCCTCAAATCGTGTCTATATTGCCTTTCCAACTCTCTCCTGAAGTCGCCGAGTGTGTAGACCCTTCTGGTTACTTCCATCTTCATCACCTCCTTTCTATCAACTTGCCCTGAAAATGACAAAAAGAGGGGTCTTATCCACCCCTCTTTTTGCGTGGCTTGTTAGGTTTTAGCGTTCTTGGTCAGGCTACTGTGACAGGCTCTTTTGCCTTTTTCTTCCGTTTTGGCTTCTCTTCGGTTACAGCTACGGTCATGCTTACTTCCCCGGTTTCAGCAACTGACTCGGCAGTTACCTCGTTCTTGGCTTCGGCTTCTTTGGCTACCTTCTCAGCTTCGGCTACGGCTCTGCTTTCAGGAATTTGGACAGGCATTACTGCAATACGGCAGCCGTCAACGGAAAAGAGCATTGGGTTCTGAGCTCCCTTAAGCTTCAGCTCAGCCATACCGCCGAGAGCTTTCAGCGCTTGGGTTAGGTATTGGGCATTTACGCCGATATTAGCTTCTCCAGAGGTCTCAGCTGTGACTTCGGCTTTGCCCCTTTCCTCTTTAGCCTCTAAAGTAACCTTGCCATCGGCTATGGTTAAGGTTATCGGGCTTTGCTTATCAAGGTAAAGAGCACCAAGACTCAGGCTGGCTCTAAGCATTTCCCTTGTGTCAAACCTCACTTCGGCTACAAACTCGGTGGGAATAACCTTCTCATAGTCAGGATAGCTGCCATCTTCGCCACGGTATTTATAGCTTATTTGTTCGGTATCAATGACCAGGGCTTTAGCTATCAAACCGCCTTCCGCATCAGCTTTCTCACCAAAGCTAACCTTTACCCTTCTGGCTCTTTTAAGGGCTGGAATTAAGCCTTTTAGCTCTGAAGCGTCAATCAAGATTTCGGCTGGGTCACCCGTCTCAAAGTCAAGGCTGACTTCAGAAAGCCGGTAGCCATCAGTAGCTGTCAAGATCAATTTCCCTTCCTTCTGGGCAAAACGAATGCACTTGAAGGCGTGTCTTGCCTCTTTACCCTTTTCAGTAAAGGGAATTACCCTTGACAGGGCTTCAGAAAGCTCCAGACCGCCGAGGTTAGGCTTAACCGTATTCTGGCTGGTTACCCGAACCTGGCAGAAGTCGCCAAATTTTATCCTTTCGGTTACCCAGGCTCCATCATCAAGATAGCTTGTGTTAGCTCCGCAGATTACCTTCAATCCTTTTTCAGTAGTCCGCAATTCGCTGGCACTACCGCCTGAGGGCACAATCTTGACCACATTGCTGCCCCCTAAAGCCTTAAGGTAATTAAGGAAGCCTTTTCGCCCCAATGTAGTGTCAATGACCTCTACTTTTGGGGCTTGTGCTCTTGACAGAGCACCCACCAGCCTTTCCCGATGACAGACAAAGCCATCACCAGAACGCTTACCTTCTATATTCAATTGTTCTATTGGAATCACCTCCTTTTTTAAGACTATTTAGGAAAGTGGTAAGCTGACTTTCCTGTAAGCCTTTTTAGTAAGCTCTTACCAGTCCGCAAGTCCGCTGGCACTGGTAATTGCTTCCACTAATACAATTCCAGAAGGGGGCTAAAATTCCAGAACTTTTTGATACTTTTTAAGCTCTTTTTGCCTCTGGTATTCCAGATAACTATATTCAGCTTTAGTGAGAACTTTGCCGTTTACTTTTTTAAAGGCAATTCTGACCAATCTCTTCGGGCAGCCGAGAAGCCATCTTTTAGCGTCAAGCCAAGCCTCTAAATCAACTGCCCGGTCATCGGCTATGATTTGGTACAGCTCTATTGCATTCCCATCTTCGTCTTCTATAGGTGAGTTGAGGCTCAGCATAGTCGGTTTTCGGCTCAGGTCTCTCCAGTAAGCCAAAACCGTATAGCTGGCTACTCTTAACATAGCTGGTTCGCTCAAAGGCTTGTGTCCGTTATTAGACTCTACCTCGGCAAGTCTTAAGATAATGTCCTGCCTCAAGTCCTCTCTATCCTCGGCTTTGGCTTTGTGTTCAAACCTCTTCGCAATTTCTTGGTATTTAACCCAGTCCATAGCTCCCCTTGTTACGTTTGTAATCTCCATCATTGAACAAAAGGAGC
>CAZJMM010000145.1:0-3606 GCA_964547155.1 uncultured Dehalococcoidaceae bacterium
ACCGGGTGGTTCAAGGCGAGGTCTCCACTGTAAGTAGCTAAATTTCCAAGTTCCGTTCAACCTTACATATTCGGCATCATATATTCCCTGTATCCAATATCGTGACTGCCAGGTTCGATGGTCGGCATACATCATATACATCAGCCAGTTGCCCTTTGCCCTATCTCCATCAACGGTAATTTGAGGATGAATAACAAAGATACCTTCCTTCCCGATATGAATCTGAGGAAGCATCTCTTTAAAGAATTTAGCAATCTTCGCCTTACCCTTAATCAGTCCACCAAACTGAACATCTATGGAACTATCTTCGGCGAAGCAATCAATTACATTGTCCCATTCTATAAAAGTAAGGGCATTCACATAACGGACATGCAGCTGCTTAATTTGCTCGATATCCTCATTTATGGTGATTCGCTGTTCTGCCTCCTTTAGTCGCCTTTCTGTTTCCTTCAGTCTCTTTTCCAGTTCTTCTAGCGTCATTTTGTACCTCATTCATTATTTTATTTATATTTTTCGACTCTATTTCAGAAACTCTGGCTGCCCTTGGCATCTGCCTTTTCATAAGGACATGAATATAGTCCGGAGATTCTTCCATAGCTGTGTGTAATCAGCAAAGGCGGGACAATTTAGCCTTCAGAAATAATGGACACTTTAGTGAACACTGCCCTGCTCTCTAACGGCTTTATTATAATCCCTACTTGCCTATAATGTCTTGTTTTAGCATCCTTTTCCCTTGTAGTATCTCGATGTCTTCTGGCTTTGTAGACATCAACAAACAGGCACGTAAACCTCCTAAATTGCGTTCTTGATACAGGGGGCAGTATCGCAAAAAGTGGCAAAAAATGAAGCAGAATGGCCTCTACATTCATGAACCACCCGGGTAACATTATGATGGAATGTTCAATTAGTGAAGCGTGGTGGTGTCGTTCTTGGTGGTAAATAGACGACTTGACAAAACCCCAGCAATTCTGCACAATTTAACCTAATCGAATACTGTAAAGGCTGGGAACGAGACTAGTATGCTTCCAGCGGAGCTCAGAGAGCCGGGTAAGGTGGGAGCCGGCGCTGGCGCAGAGGCTGAATGGACTCGGGAGTCGCAAACCGAAAGGATTTTATTTGAGTAGGCTTTGACGGAAAGGGCACCGTTAACAGAGCCTAAGGTATCGCTTCAGATTTTTGAAGCCGTACCTGAAAGAGATGGTTGCTCAATGTATTTAGCAATCAAGTAGGGTGGTACCGCGAAGGTAAATCCCCTCGCCCCTATAAGGCGAGGGGATTTTTTATTCAAGATGCCGGAGGAAATATGTATTATCCGACATTAGAAGAAGTCAAAAAACTCAGGAAGGACGGTAATCTAATACCTGTTTACCGTGAGATAGTTGCCGACCTGGAAACGCCTGTGTCGGCTTTTTTGAAGGTTAACCCCGGCAGCTATTCTTTCCTTCTGGAAAGTGTCGAAGGTGGTCAACGAATAGCCCGCTATAGCTTTATAGGCGCCGAACCTTACCGGGTACTGACCATCAGAGGGGATGATAAGGCTGATTCTCTTCACCTCGTTGCACAGGAATTGAACAAGTATAAGATAGTGCCAGTTAGCGACCTTCCCAGGTTCTGCGGCGGCGCCGTGGGCTATCTTGCCTACGAAACAATAAACTGCCTCGAGGAATTACCATCGCCAGACCGGGACTCGTTAGGATTACCTGAATCGCTGTTCATGTTCATAGATACCATGCTTATCTTTGACCATGTTACTCATAAAATTAAAGTTTTGAGCCATGTCCACCTTGATGGAGACGTAGAAAAAGCCTATCAAAAGGCAGTAAACAAGATTGACAGCCTGGTGGAGAAGCTGAGCCAACCACTCCAGCCAGGTTCACCTACAAAGGCTGCCACAAGTCCCGCAAACAGCCACAAACTTTCCTCAAACTTCTCTAAGGAGAAATTTGAAGCTAGCGTACTCAGGATAAAGGAGTATATCACTGCTGGCGAAGCTATCCAGGTGGTGCTGTCACAGCGCCTGGTTCGACCTACTGATGCCGCTCCCTTTGAGGTCTATAGAGCTCTGCGCAGCCTTAACCCATCCCCATATATGTTTTTCCTCAACCTTAAAGACTTTCACATTATCGGTGCTTCCCCTGAGATTCTGGTGAGGGTGGAGGATGGATTTGTAATGACACGTCCTCTTGCCGGGACCAGACCCCGAGGGAAAAGCCCCGATGAGGATGCTAAGCTGGAGCAGGAGCTCCGTAATGATGAAAAGGAGCGGGCTGAGCATATTATGCTGGTGGACTTAGGGCGCAATGACATTGGGCGTGTGAGTGAGCCCGGCACAGTTGAGGTTAGTGAACTGATGGAGGTTGAGCGCTACTCTCATGTTATGCACTTGGTTACCCATGTGCAGGGTAGACTGCGACGGGATATGACTGCATTCGATGCCCTGCGGGCTTGCTTCCCTGCGGGCACTGTATCCGGTGCTCCCAAAATCCGAGCCATGGAGATAATTGCTGAACTGGAGCCTGAGAAAAGAGGACCCTACGCCGGGGCTGTAGGCTACCTCTCCTTCTCGGGCAATATGGACATGGCTATAGCCATAAGGACTATGGTGATGGTGAAGGGCATTGCCTATGTGCAGGCGGGGGCGGGTATTGTTTACGATAGTGTACCTGAGCGTGAGTTTGAGGAAAGTTTGAATAAAGCTCGGGTGCTCTTGAAAGCTATTAACCAGGCTGAAAACCCGGAACAGATATCCAAGGGGAATCATGCTGTTACTAATAGACAACTATGACAGCTTCACGTATAACCTTTTCCAGTACCTGAGTGAGCTGGGTGAGGAAGTGCTGGTAGTCCGCAATGATAAGGTAACTCTTGCAGGAATTGAGAAGATGAAGCCTCAGCGTATAGTTATCTCGCCTGGTCCGTCTACACCACTGCGGGCTGGAATTTCCAATGAGGTCATTCGACACTTTGGGCACAGGTTGCCGGTACTCGGTGTCTGTTTAGGACACCAATGCATCGGCTATAGCTATGGTGCTTCTGTCGGGCTAGCTAAGGATATTATGCATGGTAAGGCATCTTTGATATATCACAACAGCCAGGGGGTGCTTGCTGGACTGCCTAATCCCTTTTCTGCTATTCGATATCATTCATTGATAGTTCAGCGGGAAGGGCTGCCGGACTGTCTTGAGATAACCGCCTGGACTGCTGATGGCACAATTATGGGGTTGCGACACTGCCAGTACCCTGTAGAGAGTGTACAGTTTCACCCTGAATCATTTATGACTGAGGTGGGGAAAGAGCTGCTGAGGAATTTCCTTAAAGGGGAGGGAAAGCAATGATTAAGGGAGCTATTGCTTTGTTAGTTGAGGGGAATTCGCTTTCTATGGAGCAAGCAGCGGAGGTCATGACAGAGATTATGAGTGGAGAAGTTACTCCAGCCCAATTTGGTGCCTTTGTCACAGCGCTCAGGCTTAAGGGAGAGACAGTTGATGAAATTGCCGGGCTAGCTAAAGTCATGAGAGCTAAAGCTATTCCGGTGCGCATCACTGAGCCCGTGGTGGATACCTGCGGGACTGGCGGTGATAATTTATCAACTTTCAACATCTCTAC
>CAZJMM010000146.1:0-3568 GCA_964547155.1 uncultured Dehalococcoidaceae bacterium
AGGTGTTCACTATTTCTGGAGGCTCTGAGGCTAATGAGTCAGCTCTAAAGTTAGCTAGGCAGTATCAAGCACGTTCTGGGTCTCCCAAGAGATTTAAGTTTATCGGCCGAAGACTTTGCTATCATGGGGCCACTTTTGGTTGCCTGAGTCTTTCTACGGACCTATTTTTCAGATCTTATTTGAACGAGCCGTTGTTACCTGGATGCATACGAGTGGCTCACCCTTACTGCTATCGGTGTGACTTCGGTTTGGAGTATCCAGCTTGCGACCTGCTCTGCGCTAAACAGGTAGAACAGGTAATCCAAACTGAAAATCCATCTACAGTAGCAGCGGTGATTATGGACCCCATAAGTGCTCAGGCGTTTGCCTCTGTCCCTCCACCAGAATATTTTCCCATGATACGTAAGATTTGTGACCAGTATGGTATTCTCATGATTATGGATGAAGTAGTTTGTGGCTTCGGGCGTACCGGGAAGTGGTTTGGCTGTAATCATTGGGACATTGTCCCCGATATAATGACCATGGATAAGGGAATAAGTAGCGGTTATCTTCCCCTCTCCGCGGTAGCGGTTAAAGAAGAGATAGCCGCTAGGTTTATTGGTACTCCGAGAGATGCTTTTCCACATGGGCATACTTGGTGGGGACATCCAGTCTGTTGTGCCGTTGGCCTAGCTAACATCGAGATCATCGAAAGGGAAGGGTTGGTGGAGAATGCTGCCGAAATGGGGAGATATTTTCTTGATGCACTCCACTCTGCACTTGACAAATCTGCTATAGTAGGGAATATTCAGGGGCTCGGCCTGCTGATCGATGTTGAATTAGTCAGGGATAAAAAGACAAAGGAACGTTTTGTAGGTGCAGAGGCAGCTAGGTTAAGGCGAAAGCTCACTAATGAATTGTTGAAGCAAGGTCTCATCGCCCAAGTGAGCTCTATTTACATATCGCTACTCCCGCCCTTAATCATAACTAGAGCAGACATAGATGAGATAGTACATACCTTGGAAGTGAGCATCAGGGAAACCGAAAAGGAAATGATGCCTGACTAAACACCGATAAGCAGCGCTGTTTATAGTTAGCAAAAATTGGTAAGGGAAAATCCGGAGAACGTTCTTGACCCTCCAGGAGTAAGATAGTAATGGGGAAAACATCAAAGGGGGAAATATTGATAAATGATAAGAAACTCGAAGGACGAGTTGCCATTGTTACCGGTGCTAGCCGAGGTATTGGTAAAGCCATCGCTCTAGCCCTAGCCGGTGCAGGGGCGGTAGTTACAGTGGCTGCACGAACTGTTGAGGAAAGCGGCCCCTTAAAAGGCACTATCTGGAAGACTGCTGACGAGATTAAAGCTCAAGGGGGACGAGCACTTCCCATACAAACTAATGTCGCGGATGAAGCAAGTGTTGAAAATATGGTGCAAAAGACGCTAGACGAGATGGGGCGCATTGATATTCTGGTCAACAATGCTGGCACTAACATACCTCGTTACCTTAAGGATTTAACGCTGAAACAGTGGGACCTTATAATGAAGGTTACATTGCGCAGTGTGATAGTTTGCACCAAGGCGGTGATGCCATCAATGGTGGCACAAAGGTATGGACACATCATTAATATGTCTTCGGTAGCAGCGATTACCTTTAATGACCCCATGACTGGCCTAGCCTATGATGTCAGCAAGGCAGGCATCAACCGTTTCACATGGGGGCTGGCTGAGGAACTGAAGGAATATAATATCGCAGTTAATGCCCTGATGCCTAAAAATACTACCAGCGAGGGATGGGTAATGCTAAATCCCGACGTTGACATATCTAATTGGCAATCGCCTGAGCTATGGGGTAAGATCGCTACCTTCGTAGCAACCAGAGACCCTGCAAACTTTACCGGCAGGATACTAACCGCAGACAATGTTGAGCGGGAGATGGCTAAGGCTGGCTGGAGCCTGTAGGTAGAAGGAGTTGACAGTTGCAGTATCGAACGATATTGTACGAAAAGGAAAATGGCATCGGTGTAGTCTGCATTAATCGCCCGCAGGCACTCAATGCACTTAATAGTGAGGTGTTTTCTGAGCTGTACCAGGTCTTCAGTGAAATAATTACTGATAACAAGGTAAAAGTGGTAATAATAACCGGTGCTGGGGATAAGGCGTTTGTTGCCGGAACGGACATCACCGAAATGAAATCGCGGTCAAGCTTAGAAATCAGGGGGTTTGCCATGGCAGCGCACAAAGCAAACGAGGCAATATACAACCTAGGGAAGCCAGTTATCGCCGCCATCAACGGTTTCGCCTTGGGTGGAGGATTAGAGCTTGCTATGGTATGTGATCTGCGTATCTGTTCCGAGAACGCCAAATTTGGCCAGCCCGAAATCAATCTAGGGATTATACCCGGTGGTGGTGGCACGCAAAGGCTTACGCGCTTGGTGGGTATGACCAAGGCTAAAGAACTCCTGTTCACCGGGGATATTATTGACGCCCAAACGGCTGTTGACATAGGTTTAGTCAATAAAGTGGTCCCCAGTGAAAAATTGATAGATGATGCTAAAGCCCTCGCGGAGAAGCTCCTGGACAAAGGAGCAGTAGCCCTGAGACTGGCCAAAACCGCCATTAATAGCGGCACTGACATGGATCTAAGTTCAGCTTTAGACTTTGAAGCGGAATGTTTTGCTATGTGTTTTTCCACCGAGGACCAAAAGGAGGGGATGGATGCTTTTATTGAGAAGCGAACTCCTAAATTTCAAGGGAAATAGCTAAGTCTGCGTCGTAAGCAAGGGTAGTATTAGCGAGGACAACAAACATGAGATACTATCCAATATTACTATTGTTAGGATATAAACAGTGCTAAGATACTGATCTGGTTATTGAGGCAAGGCTTAACTGTGACCAAGGCTGATGATATAGTAATTGTAAGTGCTGTCAGGACCCCATTTGGCAGATATGGCGGTTCACTCAAGGATATTGACTACTATGATCTGGGAGCTATCCCAATGAGTGAGGTGCTAAAAAGGGTCAACATTAGTCCTGATGTTGTAGACGAGGTTTTTTGGGGAGTGGGCGATACCTCACCATGCAAAGACCCTTATACACCAGTCGCCGCTAGGCAGTCGCTTATCAAGGCAGGTCTCCCTGCTGAGACAGTATCAATTTCCTTTGACATGGCATGTGTATCAGCGATGCACGCAGTTAAACTGGCAGCTATGTCCATAAGGTTAGGTGAAGTGGATGTCGCTATAGCCGGTGGTGCCACTTCTTTTAGTAGGGAGCCAATCCTTGTGAGGGGTCTTAGATTTGAAGGATATCGGTTGGGCGATGTCAAGATGGAGGACCCTCTATATGCGCTTGGTTACAAAGACTTCAATCCGGTAGCCGTTGATAGCGATAATATAGCCTTTGAATACGGAATAGATAGACGGGAGCAGGATGAGTGGGCGCTGCGCAGCCATATGAACTATGGCAATGCCTGGAATAAAGGGAAGTTCAAGGACGAAATAATGGCTCTTACTATACCCCAAGCGAAAGCGGAGTCTAAAGTATTGGACATTGATGAGCAATATCGGCCAGACACGACCCTAGAAA
>CAZJMM010000147.1:0-3554 GCA_964547155.1 uncultured Dehalococcoidaceae bacterium
CGGTACCTATTTATCAGACGTCAACCTTTGCCTTTGAAGATGTAGGTAAGACAAGAGGCTATGACTACTCACGCACAGCTAATCCGACCAGGAAAGTCCTGGAAGACACCATTGCTCAGCTTGAAGGAGGAAAAGCGGGTTTTGCCTTTGCCACCGGAATGGCGGCTGAGACTACAGTCATCCATCTGCTCAAAGCCGGTGACCACGTAGTTTGCGTAGACGATGTCTACGGAGGGACTTACAGGTTATTTGAGAAGGTAATGAAGAATTTCGAGTTGGAGTTTACTTTTCTCAGAATGGATAACCGACAGAAGATTGAGAAGGTGATAAAGCCTAATACCAGAATGTTCTGGTTGGAGACCCCGTCTAACCCATTACTGAATATAACTGATCTGGAAATGATGGTTGATATTGCCAAGAAACACAACATACTGACGGTGTTAGACAATACCTTTGCCACTCCCTACTTCTTGAGACCAATTGAATACGGAATTGATGTGGTTGTCCATTCTACAACCAAGTATCTAAACGGGCACTGTGACGTGGTCGGGGGTGCCGTAGTAACTACTACTGATGAGTTAACCGAGAGAGTTCAATTTCTCCTTAATGCCATGGGTACCTGTGCGGCTCCTTTTGATTGCTGGCTTGTGCTCCGTGGCATTGAAACACTTGCGGTAAGGATGAAGAAACACGAAGAGAATGCTATAGCTGTGGCAAATTATCTTAAAGGTCACCCAGCAGTTAAGAGGGTGTTCTACCCCGGACTCGAGTCTCACCCAGGTCACGAAATTGCCAGAAGGCAGATGAAGGGATTTGGTGGGGTTGTCTCTTTTGAATTAAGAGGCGGGGTTGAGGCAGTTAACAGCTTTCTGAAAAAACTCAAGGTCTTTTCTTTGGCTGAGTCCCTGGGTGGCGTCATTTCTCTTGCTGAGCACCCAGCCTCTATGAGCCATGCCTCAATGCCACAGGATTATAGAGAAGAGGTAGGAATTACCGACGGGCTAGTTCGGTTATCAGTCGGTTTAGAAAATGTTGACGATTTGATTGAGGATTTACATCAGGCGCTTAGGCACCGGTGAGGGAGGTAGTCTAATGAAACTGTATCAACTCGTTGTTAAAGATATTCTGCGAAGAAAAAGAAGAGTCTTATATGCAGCTCTTGGTGTGGTAATTGGCACCATGACGGTCGTGGGCATATTGACAATTACTCTGGCTGGACAGGCAAAAGTCTACAATCAGTTAGAGAAATATGGTGCTAACTTAACGGTGGTACCAGCAATAAGTAACCTTGACATGAAGTTAGGCGACCTGAGTCTTGGAACTCTGACTGTTGGTGAGAACTACATCCCTGAAGAAAAGCTACCGCAGATACGGCAGATAACAGATGGCATGATAAAAGAAGCCTTGCGTATCAAAGACGAAGGTGATATTGCCGCCATTGCTCCAAAGTTGTACATGAAGACCCAGATGGATGGGAAGTCGGTAATAGTGGTTGGTGTGGACTTGGAAGAAGAGAGTGAGATTAAGACATGGTGGAAAATCCGAAGTGGCGAATACTTCAAGCAGGCAGACCAGGCTTTAGTTGGAGCGGTAGCCGCTGAGCTATTGAAATTCAATATGGGCGATAGGATTCCGCTTAACGGGACGGACATAACTATCGCCGGTATTCTTGAAGAGACAGGCTCAAATGACGACTATCAAGTTTTTGTTCCGATTGAAACATTACAGAAAGCGTTCAATAAAGAGGGGCTGGTCTCTTCGATAGATATTCGTGCTCTGTGTAATGCTTGCCCTGTAGAGATAATCGCCGATGAGATAAATCAGAATATCCCTGGGGTTCGGGCGGTGGCTGTAAAACAAATAGCGGAAACTGAGATGGGCATGGTGGAAAAGATGAGCAAGTTTATGCTGGCGTTGGCAGGAATTGCCTTGGCTCTTGGTTGCTTTGGTGTGGTCAACACGATGATGACCTCAGTGCATGAAAGAATCAAGGATATTGGAATAATGAGGGCAGTCGGAGCGTCTCGCAATCAGATAATCAAGGTCTTCATTTACGAAGCCATCGCTGTTGGAATAGTAGGCGGCATCTTGGGATATGTAGCGGGAACATTACTTGCCTATGCCATTGGACCACTGATATTTGAGGGGACGGTCGTTACTTATGTGCCTGAGTATTTTCCTCTATCTTTGGTTCTGGCGACCTTTATTGCGGTCGTAGCCACTGTGTATCCTGCGTTCCGTGCTACCAGAATTAAGGTTGCCGACTCATTCAGGTCTTTGTGAGGTAGGTGAAATGTTAGAAATTAAAAATGTATCTAAAATTTATGGTGAGGGCACATCCAAGGTAGTTGCCCTGAATGATGTTTCCTTACTGGTGAACAAAGGTGATTTTGTAGCCGTAATGGGACCATCTGGAAGTGGCAAGTCCACGCTTTTAAACATCATCGGTGGTCTGGACCGTCTTTCAAACGGTGAAGTAGTCTTGGAGGGAAGGCGCATTGATAACCTCGATGAAAATACCCTTGTTGATATTAGAAGAGGCAAAATCGCCTATGTTTTTCAGCAATACCATTTGCTTCCCTCTCTCACCGCTTTAGAGAATGTGCTCCTGCCTTTAGTTTTCTGCGGAGCGGCTAAGGAGGCTGAAAAGGCGTTGGACATTTTGAAAAGAGTGGGACTGGAGAAAAGGGCTGGGCATAAGCCCAGTCAGCTGAGTGGTGGTGAACAGCAGAGAGTAGCCATTGCCAGAGCTCTGGTCAATGAGCCATCGCTTATCCTTGCTGACGAGCCAACGGGCAATATGGATCAAAAAACAGGAAGAGAAATATTAAGTTTGTTTGACCAGTTAAATAGAGAAGGGCACAGCATTATTATGGTTACCCATAACCCTGAGATAGCCGAACATGCAAGAAGAATTATAACTTTGCAGGATGGACAGATTGTGAACGAGATTAATCAAGAAGGAGGATAACAACATATGTTAAGGAAAATAATCATAGGAGCAGTGCTATTTTCTTTGATATTAGCCCTTGTTGCCTGCGCTGGTTCAGCATCAAAACCAGCGCCTTCTCCGACACCGACGCCTGCCCCAAAACCAGCACCTTCTCCAACATTAACACCAGTTACCAAGCCGTCGGAGCCGATAAAGGCAAAGTGGATTGAGCCACAAGTTAATGGTGACACTGTGTCTATTCCACTAAATGAATTGGAGAACAATCTGAATGTCCACTTTAAGCTGGAGACACAAGAAGGCGAAATGACCTTCATGGCATATAAGTATGATGGTGAAATCTATGTGCGAGCAAATATTTGCCCGCCGTGTCGTTCGATTGGCTATACCCTTGAGGAAGATATCTTAATATGTGATACATGCGCTACAACTTTTAAAGCTAAAACCGGAGCTGGAATCGAGGGAGCGTGCGTTAATTTCCCCAAAGCATCAGTGTCATACCAAACTATTAATGGCAACATTGTCATGAATGAAGCCGACCTTGTGAAGGCATATCAAGATACTATTAAACGTGGATAACCTTAGAGTGTAAAAAGGACAAAAT
>CAZJMM010000148.1:0-3550 GCA_964547155.1 uncultured Dehalococcoidaceae bacterium
GTATTGCCAGAATCTACCAGACGTCGGAGCACATCCAGGAGACAAGCTACATCAGCGAAAGAGAGTCCAGTAGTCGGTTCATCGAGAATATAAAGAGTCTTGCCCGTAGCGCGGCGTGACAGTTCAGTGGCTAACTTTACTCTTTGGGCTTCGCCTCCAGAAAGGGTAGGTGCTGGTTGCCCCAATTTGATATAACCCAAGCCCACATCATGCAACGTCTGAAGCTTGCTTTTAATTCGAGGGAAATGTTCGAAAAAGGCTAAGGCTTCTTCAACACTCATATCCAGAATGTCAGCGATGTTCTTACCCTTGAAGCGAATTTCCAGAGCTTCCCGGTCATAACGTTTGCCTTTGCAGACTTCGCATGGAACAGTAACATCAGGTAGGAACTGCATTTCGATTTGAACATAACCTCCCCCTTGACAGGCTTCACAACGTCCCCCTCTTACATTAAAGGAGAAGCGACCGGGTGTATAGCCTCGCATCCTGGCTTCCGGGACTGTGGCAAACAATTCGCGGATCGGGGTGAAAGTCCCGGTGTAAGTAGCCGGGTTGCTTCTGGGAGTCCGTCCAATGGGCGACTGGTCAATGTTAACCACCTTGTCAATATATTCCATACCAGTAATGCCAGCGCATTTTCCCGGTCTATCTTTAGCTTTGTAGAACATTTGGGCTAATTTCTTGTAGAGGATTTCGCTAATCAGAGTACTTTTGCCGCTGCCAGAAACCCCGGTAATGCAGACAAATTGCCCTAAAGGAATGGTAACATCGATATTCTTCAGATTATTCTCTCGTGCCCCTTTAATGACAAGCCAGTTGCCGGAGCCGGGACGGCGCTTTTGGGGTAAAGGAATCTCGCGGCTGCCACTTAGATATTGTCCTGTTACTGATTGGGAACAATTGGCGATATCCTGCACTGTCCCGGTAGCTACTACCCAGCCTCCGTTCTCTCCAGCTCCTGGTCCCATATCAATAATGTAATCAGCGGCTCTCATCATTGCTTCATCATGCTCCACAATGAGGATGGTGTTGCCCAAATCTCTTAATCGCTTCAGGGTCTCGATAAGTTGAGAACCATCAGCAGGGTGTAACCCTACTGTAGGTTCATCACAGATATAAAGCACCCCCATAAGTCCGCTACCAATCTGGGTAGCCAGCCGGATCCTTTGGGCTTCGCCGCCACTCAGGGTAGCTGAAGGACGGTCTAAAGTAAGGTATCCCAACCCTATATCTCTGAGGAAACCGAGACGAGCCTTGATTTCCTTGAGGACCTGGTCGGCTATCATCAATTCGCGAGGGGTCAGGTATGGCTGACCATTACCTTTGCTGGCAAGGAACTCCACCCATTCTAGGGTGTCCAGTACTGATAATGCGGTTACGTCCATGATATTCTTGTCAGCCATAGTGACTGCCAGTGCTTCAGGTTTAAGTCGTTTCCCCTGACAAGAAAGGCAGGGATGGGAGGACATGTACCGCTCGATATCCGCTCGAACATTGTCTGACTCCGTTTCTCGGTAACGGCGTTCCAGATTAGGAATGACCCCCTCAAAATAAGTATCATATTCGCGATATCTGCCATAGCGGTCTTCATATCTGGCGCGCACAGTCTCGCTACCATTTCCATAAAGAATCAGGTTAATGTGTTCCGGTTTCAGGTTTTTCACCGGGGTTGACATTGAGAAACCGTGATGACGCGCTAATGATGCCAGAACACTCTCGTACCAGGTACTCATGGTCCCACTGCGTGCCCAGGGCTGAACAGCCCCCTCGGCTAAACTTAATTCCTTATTGGGGATGACCATTTCAGGGTCGATTTCAAGTTTGCGTCCAAGCCCGGTGCAAGTCGGACAAGCTCCGTGAGGGCTGTTGAAGCTAAAGGTCCGTGGAGCAATTTCACCCAAGCTGATACCACAGTGGACACAAGCAAAATGTTCTGAAAATAGCAGTTCTTCTCCATCCAGAATACTCACCAGGACTACCCCAGCCCCTAATTTCAGTGCTGTTTCCACTGAATCAGCAATGCGACTAATATTCTCTCCCTGACCTATTTGCAGGCGGTCAACTACGACTTCAATGGTATGCTTCCTGTTTTTATCTAATTGAAACTCTTCAGAGAGGTCATAAATTCGCCCATCAACCCGGGCTCGAACAAATCCGGCTTTACGAAGGTCTTCAAATATTCCCTGGTGCTCTCCTTTGCGGTCTCTAACTAACGGTGCCAGAATCATGACCCGGCTACCAGCAGGTATTTCTTGTATGGAATCTACAATTTGCTGGACAGTCTGGCGGGCAATTTTGCGTCCACATTTGGGACAATGGGGGTGACCAACCCGGGCAAAGAGTAAACGCAAATAATCATAAATTTCGGTTACAGTACCGACAGTAGAACGGGGGTTGTGAGGTGGTCCTTTCTGGTCAATGGATATAGCTGGGCTCAGTCCCTCAATGTAATCCACTTCTGGCTTTTCCATCCTACCCAGGAACTGTCGAGCATAGGCGGATAGAGACTCCACATAGCGGCGTTGCCCTTCAGCGTATATAGTGTCAAAGGCTAAGGAGCTTTTGCCGGAACCAGAAACACCGGTAATGACTACCAGCTTATCTCGGGGAATGACCACATCTATATTCTTGAGGTTATGCTCCCGAGCACCTTTAATAATAATACTATCTAATGCCATAGCTTTTACCTAAAAATCTGCTATTTATTGTATCACGAGGCTAAGGTAACTAACAAAATTCAGTTTTATCTAACAGCTTTCCTTGGAGCACACAATTATGCTACTATTTCGCGAATATAGTAACTCTGAAACTCTTTAAGGAGAGAAGGATGATTGTAAAGGCTCTTGTTGTCGGTCCCTTTGGCACCAACTGTTATGTTGTCGGTTCAGCCTCTACTAAGCTGGGAATGATTATCGACCCCGGCGCTGAAGCTGATGATATTCTACGAACCGTGCGACAGGCGGGTCTGTCTATTTCATTAATCGTACTCACTCATGCCCACGTTGACCATATTGGTGCCCTTAGCTCGGTTAAGAAGCAGACTAAAGCCCAATTCGCTCTTCATGAAATGGAAGAAAGACTTCTTTCTTCCAGTGTGAACGAAATGTTTGGCTTTTTCAATCTCGGTCCCTCTGAACCGCCTCCCCAGCCCGACAGGCTGCTTAAAGACGGCGACCGAATAAAAGTTGGCGACTTAGATTTCAAGGTACTTCACACTCCGGGGCACAGCCCCGGCGGCATTTGCCTTTTGGGACACGGGGTGGTCTTTAGTGGTGATACTCTATTTAATTATGGCATTGGCAGGACAGATTTCCCTGGTTGCAGTTACAAGCAGTTAATGAAGAGTATTAATGACAAACTCATGGCTCTCCCGGATGAGACCATCGTTTACCCCGGGCACGGTCCAGACACCACTATCGGTGAAGAAAGAAGGGGTAACCCCTTCCTCGTGGGCTAACCCTCATCGCCTCCTGTCATTGCGAGGAGTGCTAACGACGAAGCAATCTCTCAGGAAGAGTGATGAGATTGCTTCGCTTCGCTCGCAAAGACA
>CAZJMM010000149.1:0-3546 GCA_964547155.1 uncultured Dehalococcoidaceae bacterium
CTCTTTTAAGTAATCATGCCAGGCAGTCATATTTTGAACCTCCTTAAATAACAATTCATCTGCCTTACTCCCTTAATTCATAAGGGGAGCAGATAATCTGGAACATATTATACCATTCTTAACTGAGTTAGATAACACACATATTCAGGGCTCGCCGTTAATCTAATTATAATTAATGTGGGGTTGAGAGAGCATTCCTGAATTTCTCTTATCGGGTGCTGGGCTAACTTGGACAGACAATGACTTCCCAAAAACAGTTAATTTTGCTATTATGTATTCAAGTAAAACGCACATTGTTGAGGAGGATTAGATGAAAAAATTACTTTTACTCGTTACTATTGGAGCAGTATTCATCAGTACGCTACTCGCCTCTTGTGGTCCAGCCCCAACCAAGATTCGTGTTGCCACTGATGCTACTTGGCCACCCTTCGAGTATGTCAATGAGGAAACCAAAGAAATAGAAGGCTTTGACATTGACCTGTTTAAAGCCATTGCCGAGAAAGAAAACCTGGATGTCGAGTTTATCAACGTAGCCTGGGACCCGCTCTTAGCTGGGATGGCTCAGGGCCAGTATGATGCTGCCATCTCCTCCATTAGCATCTTACCAGAACGTCAGGAGAAAATGCTATTCTCAGACCCGTATTTCAAGGTAGGGCAGGTGGTCACAGTGCGTAAGGATAATACCGACATCCATAGCAAAGATGATTTGGTGGGTAAGGTTGCCGGGGCACAAATTGGGACCACCGGTTCGTTTGCAATCGAGGAAATAGAGGGCGCAACCCTCAAGACCTATGATGACATTGGTCTGGCTTTCCAGGATTTGATTAACGGGCAAATTGATGCGGTTGTTGCCGACAATCCCTTAGCCTATGGATATGTAGGCAAGAACCCTGATAAACTCAAAACTGTAGGAGATGTTTTCACAAGTGAAGACATCGGGATTGCCGTAAGCAAGACCAAACCAGAGTTGCTAGCCAAAATCAACTCAGGCTTGAAAGCCGTCATGGACGAAGGACTAATTGAAGAGTTGATAGAGAAATGGCTTGTGGGCAAGTAAGTAGCTAGACATATATCGGTGAGGTCGTTGAGGTTGAGCCACGTGAAGCTATTTTGAGGGGTATAATGGAGGAAAAACCGAAACCCGGACCCGGCGGGAGTAGGCTACTTCAGATTCCCGGCATTGGGCGAATCAGGCATATTGACCGATGGTGGGGTCTGGTAGCTTTGGTGGTTGTCTTGGCGGTAGTCCTGGTTACGGTCAGGGCCGACCCCTTTTGGCGTATCTTACTCTTTGTGAGTGATGGTATCGTCATCACCATCTCAATCACGGTAACCTCGTTTATATTTATTCTGATAGCAGGCTTGCTGGGAGGGTTAGGACGGCTATCACGAAACTGGGTATTTCGAGGTTCTTCTTCACTATATGTTGAAATAGTCCGAGGTATTCCTCTGCTGGTACAGTTAATCTGGTGGTATTTTGCCTTCCCGGTAGTGATTCAGGAAGTTGGAGGATGGCTCAACCTCGCTTTCATGGCTAATTATCAGGCTAATCCGATTTTCACCGCAATTCTCGGTCTCACAGTCTGCTATGGGGCTTATATGAGCGAAATCTACCGAGCTGGTATTCAGAGTATCCCCAAGGGTCAGATAGAAGCGGCACGGAGCTTAGGTATGACACATTTTCAGTCAATGCGTCACGTAATTTTGCCACAAGCAATCCGCGTGATGCTGCCACCGGTAGGTAATGAGTTCATTTCTCTGCTCAAAGACTCATCCTTGGTTAGTGTGGTAGCCGTGGCTGACCTGACGCGGCGAGGACGTGAGTTTATGTCGACACACTTCAACCCTATCGAGGTGTGGACGATGGTCGCTTTGGTGTACTTGATAATGACCTTGTTTTCGGCTCGTATAGTATCTTGGATAGAGAAAAAGACTCATTTTGAAAGGTAAAGATAATGGAGCCAATAATCCATATTGAGAATGTTCACAAACACTTCGGCAAAATTCACGCACTGCGAGGAGTAAGCCTAGATGTGTATAAGGGAGAGGTTGTTGTTATCATTGGCCCTTCCGGCTCCGGCAAATCCACTTTACTCCGCTGTATAAATCGTCTCGAGGAATATGACGAAGGTAGAATCATAGTAGACGGCATTCCTTTGGACGATACCAAGAATATCAATGCTGTTCGTGAGGAAATTGGGATAGTGTTTCAGTCGTTTAATCTATTTTCTCACCTTAGGGTAATAGACAACCTAACGCTGGCACAACGCATTGTGCGCAAACGCTCCCGAGGTGACTCGGAGGCAATTGCCATGGACCTGTTGACCAAGGTAGGAATTCCAGAGAAGGCTCAAGCTTACCCTATTCAACTTTCTGGAGGGCAGCAGCAACGTGTAGCCATTGCGCGAGCCCTGGCAATGAATCCCAATATCATGCTGTTCGATGAACCAACCAGTGCCCTTGACCCGGAAATGATTAAGGAGGTTTTGGATGTGATGTTAGCGTTAGCCAGAGAGGGGATGACTATGGTTGTAGTTTCACATGAGATGGGATTTGCTCGCGCCGCTGGCAATCGCATGATTCTTATGGACGAAGGGCAGATTATTGAGGAAGCCACTCCAGAAAAATTGTTGGCCTCTCGTAACAAGCGTACCATGCTATTCCTTAGTAAAGTGCTCCAGATGTAGACTAAGGTATTTAGGCCATACCTGATTCTCACCAACCAAACTGGCGTGCGTTTATGTGGAGAAAATATGTTGCGGAATTATGGTGCCTCTGGATACTGGCAGCGATGTTTATGTCCGATTGAAATCAATCTCGCATGGCAACCTGAGAACCCGCAAATACAATTCGAGGGTATGTATTGAATAATTGCTCAACCTTGGGTTATATTGAAATTACCGGCCGATTTCAAAACTAATTCAGATGTCTGACAAAATCTGGGGGTAACCATGGATATAGTCAAACCATTCGCCCTGGAAAAGGGGGACAAGATAGGGATAGTGGCGCCTTCTATGCACATAACTGACGAGAAAGCGGTGAAAAACGGCATTGAGACTCTACAAGCACTGGGATTTAGAGTGGAGATTGGAGCCACCGTCTATTCCAAATACCGAAATACCACCGCTACCGCCATAGAGCGTGCCAAGGAAATTATGGACTTTTTCGAGGACAGCAAGACAAAAGCAATTATCTGTCTTGTCGGCGGCGATACGACTTGCCAAGTACTGAAATTGCTTGACTACAACAAGATAAATGCCCACCCGAAGATATTTAGCGGTATGAGTGATATCGGTCACCTTCATCTGGCTTTTCTAGCCCGGGCTAGTCTGGTATCTCTTTACGGCTTGGATTTGTTGTACGGATTCGGCGCCGCTAAAGATGACCCGGCTACCAAATATAACATCGATTTATTTCTTAAATGCTGCACGCAGAAAGAGCCGTTAGGGAAAATCCCTGCTTATACCCAATGGGAGTGTTGGCGCTCTGGACAGGCTAGAGGTCGCTTAGTTGGAGGATATCTTCAAGCGGTGAGCGGATTATTTC
>CAZJMM010000150.1:0-3538 GCA_964547155.1 uncultured Dehalococcoidaceae bacterium
TAGACAAACTAAGTCCAGAAGTAAAGGACTTTGAACCTCGATTAGCTTTGGATGGTGGAGAAGATGGGTTAGTTACAATACGACAACTGTTGAAACAAATAGGTAAAAAGATTTATCCCGATGGCTGTCTTCTTCTCGAGATAGGACAAGGACAGGGAGAAATGGTAACACATCTAATAAAGGAGTATCTACCTTGGGCTAAAATTGAGGCCTTCTCTGATTTAAATACCATCGATAGAGTGCTTAAAGTTACTTTTTAGCCATTACCGCCTTGCCTGCTACGACCCGTGTTGTGTCAAACTTATTGCATCGATGTATTCTTGTATATTGCCTCGGGGCACTTTCTTCCTCTTTTCGGTAACAAGATTCTTGAGGCAACGATATCATTTTCGGTAACATTTATTATGAGGCAATTCGGCGCCTTGACACAAGCTGATTTTTACTTTAATCTTAACAAATATTTATTGACTAATTAATCGAAAACGGAACTTGGGGGTGATATTGTTATGAATATGATTGTTTGTTGCAAGCAAGTTCTCGACCCAGAAGCACCACCAGCCAGCTTCAAAATTGACCCAGCCAACAATAAAGTAATCCAACCACCAGGTGTGCCTCCAGTAGTTAGTCCGTTTGACGAACAAGCTGTCGAAGCAGCTCTCCGCATTAAGGACAAATTAGGGGGGAAAATCACTATTCTCAGCTTAGGCAATAATCTGCTTCGTGATGTAATTAAAAAACCGCTATCCATGGGGGCTGATGAGCTTATCCTCCTTGAAGACGAAGCATTTGAAGGTGGGGATAGCTGGTCCACAGCTTACGCTTTAGCGATGGCTATAAAAAAATTAGGAGAATATGACCTGATCTTTTGTGGCAGGCAAGCTGCCGACTGGGACACTGGACAAGTTGGCTCGGGTATTGCTGAAATCCTCGACATCCCCAGTGTAACTGTAGCTAAGAAGGTAGAAGTCGTTGATGGAAAGGCTCGGGTAGAGAGAGTCCTTAGTGATGGCTTCGAAGTAATTGAGGTAATGTTGCCTGCCCTCATCACAGTGAGTAATGAATTAGGAGAACCTCGCTACGCTACCCTTAAAGGAATCATGGCAGCAGCTAAGAAACAACCCATTATCTGGAAGCCAACTGACATTGGTGTCGACCCAGCTCAGGTTGGTGCTTCCGGAAGACGCATAAAACTCGTTAAGCTCTTTCAGCCTGTCCGTGAAGCTAAGTGTGAAATTGTAGGTGGTGATTCGCCAGCTGAAATCGGCGCCAATTTAGCTTCAAAGTTAAGAGAGGCAAAGGTAATTTGACTAAATTAGTCAAGTTCAAATGACGGGAGGTAACTATGGCTGACTACAAAGGTGTTATGGTTTTTGGAGAAACAGTAGAAGGAAAATTAGCATCCATTGCTACCGAATTGCTCGGCTGTGGGCGAAAACTTGCAGACGAGTTAAAAGAAGAACTCTCTTGTCTATTACTTGGGAGCAAGATAAGTGAATTAGCTAAAGAAGCAATTGCTTATGGTGCTGACAAGGTCTATGTGGTCGATGACTCGCCACTCAAAGACTATCAGACAGATACTTATGCGCCAATATTAGTCGAAATAATTAAGGAATCCTCACCGCGAGTTTTACTTCTCGGTCAATCCACCATCGGTCGTGATTTGGCACCTCGCTTAGCTTTCAAGCTCCAAACAGGATTATCCACAGATTGCATCGACTTGAATATTGATCCTAGCACTAAATCCTTATTGCAAACCCGCCCCGTCTACGGAGGTAATGCCCTTGCTACTTTCACTTCCGACACTTTCCCCCAGATGGCAACCGTGAGACAGAAAGCAATGTCACCATTAGAACACGATGATTCAAGAAAAGGGGAGGTAATTACCATCCCAGCTAAAATAGACTTAAGCAAAGTAAAAACTAAGATAACAGATAAAATTAAAGAGGAGATAGCTGGAATAAGACTCGAGGATGCTCCGGTAGTAGTAGGCGGGGGCAGAGGTATCGGAGGAGCTGAAGGTTTCAAGCAATTGGAAGAATTAGCTAAGCTTCTGAAAGGGGCAGTAGGAGCTTCACGACCACCGTGTGATAATGGCTGGGTACCAACCACCGTTCAAGTCGGACTTACTGGAAAGATTGTTACTCCAGACCTCTATATTGCTGTCGCCGTTTCTGGTGCCAGTCAGCACTTAGCTGGCTGCTCCGGCTCCAAAACCATAGTGGCTATTAACCGTGATCCTGAAGCCAATATCTTCAAAGAAGCTCGCTTTGGTGCAGTAGGAGACTGGAAACAAATCCTGCCAGCATTTACAGAGAAGGTCAGAGAACTTGTAAGTAGCTAACTAAACTATAGAAAATAGCAGTCTATTATTTATTCTTTCGTTGCCTGTTTTCCAGATATTATCTTCTGAGTTACATGTGCTGGCACTTCTTCGTAATGGCTAAACTCAGCGGTGTAACTACCCCGCCCCTGAGTAATTGACCTCAAATCAACAGCATAACGCAGAGTCTCAGCTAGAGGTACTTGGGCATCAATTATGCTGATGCTGTCTTCCCTCCTCATTCCTAATACTCGCCCTCTTTTGGTATTAAGGTCACCAATAATGTCACCGGTGAAATTTTCCGGTGCGGTAACAGTCAGATTCATTATCGGTTCAAGCAATACCGGTTGCCCTTGAGATAACCCCTTCTTCAGAGCCTGCGCCCCAGCTATCTTAAAAGAAATATCGGATGAGTCTACCGGATGATAGCTGCCATCAAAAAGAGTAACTTTCACGTCTACAACCGGGTACCCACCCAAAACACCTTCATGTTTTGCTTCGTTGACACCTTTCTCAACAGCTGGAACATAATTCCTTGGTACCGCCCCACCAACGATTCTTTCGGTAAACTCGAAGCCTGTGCCACGTGGTAGAGGTTCCAATTCCAAAAAGACATGACCATACTGACCATGTCCACCTGTCTGTTTTTTATGCTTATATTCTGACTCTACCGCTACCGTAATGGTCTCTTTGTACGGTACCTTTGGTGACTCCAGTTTCACCTCTACCCCAAACTTGCGTAACATCTTCTCTGCAGCGACATCGAGATGCGTCTCACCTATGCCAGAAAGAAGAATTTCATTAGTATCGACTTCTCGTCGTACTTGAAGAGTTGGGTCTTCCTCACATAATCTCGGTAATACCGTACTCATTTTGTCCAAATCGGCTTTCGATTTAGGATATACAGCCATAGACAGAACTGGCTTGGGGAATTCTACAGAAGCAAGTATCAGCGGACGTTCACGAGAGGTAAACGTGTCACCGGTAGTAGCTAAAGCCAATTTAGCTACCGCCCCAATGTCTCCAGCATTAACTTGAGGTACTGGTTCTTGATTTTTGCCTCGAATAACAAACAATTGACCAATGCGTTCCATACTATTCTTGGTGGCATTCCATACCTGTGAGTTACTGGAAATTACTCCGGAATAGACCCGAAAATAGTTGAGCTTACCTATGTAAGGGTCAGCACTGGTTTTAAAAACTAAAGCAGTTAAAGGT
>CAZJMM010000151.1:0-3529 GCA_964547155.1 uncultured Dehalococcoidaceae bacterium
AAGTTATTGCTCATTCCCAAAAAGAGTCTGACTTAAATTCACTGAAGGCTTTGGCCAAGGCAAAGGGTAATGAAATTATTGAAGTGGCAAGGCAAGCTGTTCTAAAGGTAGTTAGAAATGGGACTAATATTATCCAGCCTTCAGATACTATAATGACCTGCAGCTATAGTGCCACCGTCTGTCAATGTTTTGAGATAGCTAAAGCAGAGAACAAAGATTTCCACGTTGTTATTGCTGAGTCCAAATCCCCGGACAGCAAACTTTATGGCGAAGTGACAGCTAAACAACTAAGGTTATCCGGCATTTCCACAAAAGTAATCCGAGACGATGAGATAGTGAAATACATGCCCCACGCGTCTAAGGTCCTGGTGGGTGCCGATAGTGCTCTCAGAGATGGCTCACTCATCAATGGCACACCCACCTACGTTCTGGCTTCAGCAGCGTCTGTCGCTCATATCCCTTTCTATTCTCTATGCCAGACAGCCAAGTTTGACCCACGCAGCTACCAAGGTAAAAACCGGAAATTAGAAGCTGGCTTTGATAAAATCCCACCCCAGCTCGTAACAGGTATAATCACTGAATTTGGCATAATAAAGCCTCGCCAGGTACCTCACTACACTAAAGAAATTGAGAGGAACCGACAGGTCCTATCAGGCTAAATCCATTCAGCTTGTCTTAGGTCCTGCATGTATTTGTCACTCAGAGTAGTAACTCGAGATAAAGCCTCAGCAAATTTCTCCCTGGCTTTGCCATAATTGCGGAGTTCCATTTCTCCAGAGGCGTCCATAAGTTTACCTTCAATATTCGAAACTTCATTAGCTGGCAGATGCTGCTTAGCCAGATTCAACTCATTCCTCAAAGCTCTGAGCACATTCCGAGCTATCTCTTTCCCTCCTTCCAACCTCTCCCCCTCTAAAGAAGCTAATCTGTCAAAGACACTGGCTATTAAGAAAAAGTTTGATTTCAGTTTTTCTGAATAATGAAAGGAATAATTCACCTGCTTCAAGTCCATAGTTGCCTCCTTTATCTTTACCTCTTTCCCCACCCCGCTCGCATATTTTACAACCAATCGCCGATAAAGTAACCTAATAAAGGAGAAATAATTTGCACCGCCTTATTGACACCCACGCTCACTTAGAAGAAATAGAAGACCTGCCCACAGTTTTGGACAAGGCTAAAGAAGCTGGTGTCATTAGCATTATCGCCGTCGGCTCCGATTATCAGTCCAATGTTGAAGTTTTACAAATCTGCCAGGACTATCCCGGCTTTGTCTACCCGGCTTTAGGTCTGCACCCCTGGGAATTGGAAAATCTGTCCTCTATCGAAATAAATGAGACTCTGAGCTTTATTGAAACAAGAATGGATGGTATCGTTGCCATTGGCGAAATCGGCTTGGATTATGACAAGAGAGTACTGAAAGTCTCGCCTAAACCTCTCCAGCAAGAAGTATTCAAACAACTATTAACTTTAGCCCTGAAGCATAATAAACCAGCCATCATTCATAGCCGCTATGCTTGGCAGGATGCTTACGATATAGTAAAGGAAACGAGAGTCAAGCGAGCCGTTTTCCACTGGTTCACTGGCTTCTCCAGCGTCCTCAGGAGCATCCTGGATTCCGGCTATTTCATCTCAGCAACACCGGCTGCCGAATATCATGAAGAACACCGTCGAGCTATTAGAGAAGTCCCTCTGAACCGATTACTCTTAGAAACCGACTGCCCCGTAACCTACGGCAGGGGTGACAGATACACCTCCCAACCCGCTGATGTATTAAGGGCACTAAAAGCAGTGGCTGCCCTAAAAGGAACCGACGAAACCACCCTCGCCAAGCAGACCACAAGTAATTCCGTAGAGTTGTTCAGCCTCAAGACAGTTTAGCTCAAAACCATACAAGGAACACTCTAAGGGTCAAGGACTAGTAATAACTAATTCTGGACTGTGCTATAATAGCCACTCATTTTTTGAAAATGGCAAAAACAAACCAAGCACCCTTAGGCATAATTGCCCTTCTGTTAAACGCAGCCATAGAAGCTTCCGCTATCTTTATACCTCTCTTAGCTCAAGAACTGGGAGCCTCCTACTTTGAGGTTGGCATTGTTGGCTTAAGCTATGGGATGGCTTATTTTGTGGCATCGTTCTTTTTCGGCTGGCAGTCCGATAGGTACGGCCGAGTAAAGTTCATAAAAATAGGGCTCGGCATAGGTAGCGTCGCCTTCTTTCTACAAGCCTTGGCTAACAATTTGCCTTATCTCACCTTGGTGAGAGCTTCCTGTGGGTTCTGTCTTGGTATTTCTTCAGCCGCTCTCATCGCCTATGCTTTCGAGACAGAGGGAGTCGTTGGTAAATTCACTTCTTACGGCGCTCTGGGTATGGTAGTCGGTGCCGCTGCCGCAGCCATTATTAAGGATTATGACTATTTGTTCACCGCCAGTGCTGTCCTGTGTCTGGCTGCTTTTATCTTGAGCCTTTGTCTTAAGGAAGAAACCATCCAAAGGAAAGCTGTCATGGCTCACCCAATACAGGTTATCACCCGGGAATGGAAGGTCTATCTGCCTTTCTTTCTACGGCAAATAGGAGCCTGGGGAGTCTGGATTATCATGCCTCTCTTCTTGGCTGCTATAGGTGCCTCCAAGTCATGGATTGCCGTTCTTTGGATGATTAACTTCGGGGCTCAATTCATAGCTATGAGATATATCGAAAGATTCCATGAAGGCAGAATGTTTTCTTTAGGGCTTATCTTTTCTGGAATCGTTTTCTTATCCTACATCCCGGCTACCCATTACTTGCAAGTCATACCAGTCCAGATTTTTCTGGGTCTTAGCTGGTCAACCCTCTATGTTGGCGCTCTGGTTTTGTTGATGCGGAGTGGTGAAGAACGGGGTACCAGCGCTGGAATTCTTTTTTCCATAACAAACTTGTGCCAAGGATTAGGTCCCTTTCTTAGTGGAGCGCTCGTGCAAATTGCAGATTTTAAAGCTGCCCTGTTTTTTGCAGCCATTATGTCCTTGGCCGGACTTCCTCTGGCTCTGAAAAATAAGGCAAGCAAATGAGTTTATTAGCAAAGTAGCACCTTTGTTACCCGACTAAGATGACAGAAAGGTTGAGAGAAGGTAAAATAAACCGACAAACAGAAAGGAGACAAATGGCGGGACCAATAGCAGTTGACCAAAGTAGTTTTCAAGCAAAAGTGCTTAAAGCGAAAGGACCAGTATTGGTAGATTTCTGGGCGGCGTGGTGTGGACCGTGCCGGGCAGTAGCTCCCATAATTGAGGATTTAGCCAAAGAATATGAAGGCAAAATCACTTTCACTGAAGTCAATGTAGATGAAAACCCGTTTTTAGCTTCCAATTACGGTGTTATGAGTATTCCCACCCTTATTGTTTTCAATAGCGGCAAGCCCATAGAGCAAGTCATTGGCTACAGACCCAAGGCAGAGCTCAAAAAACTCCTCGACTCCGTCCTTACCAAGTAATTAAATGCTGGAAGTTTCGTATTTCGTTGCCTTCGGCGCTGGAGTCCTATCTTTCCT
>CAZJMM010000152.1:0-1550 GCA_964547155.1 uncultured Dehalococcoidaceae bacterium
CTCCAGCTTCAGAAATTATGAGGTGCGTTTCTATCTCTTTATTGGTAGATAGCACCTCAAGCAATCGGATACCATATACCACACCTGTAGCTCCGGTTATTCCCACTATCAGCAGCACTACGCGCACCCTTTCTAATTGAAGCTCGATTACTGCCGGTTAACTTACCCCGCAAATAAATTCCAGGAAAGCCGACCCAGGCTAATTCTTGCCTTTCCCAGAATTCCCCCTGGTCCCCTTTGTCATAATCATAATACAGGCTTCTTGGCTTGACAAGACTTTCCCCCTTCTTCTCTCCAGCTCACGCCTAATCGATTTAGACTTGTATTTACAGTACTAATCCAAACCCTATGAGGTATGATGGGACCTGCTACCGAGGAATGAGCCTGGATCTAACCGCTAATTTGGAAGCCGGGAAGAAGAGGCTAAGGTCTACCCACTGATGTGGTAACGAGACAGATGATACCCTCTCATTTGTTCGCTAAATTACCTATTTCTTAGACTCGACTTTGTTTACGGTTAACTCCTGTGCCTAAGTTGAGGGACTTGTGAAGTCCTCTTGACCTTTACTATTTCTGCCAGAATACTTACGGCTATTTCCTCTGGAGTCTCGGCGCTGATTTCAAGACCAATGGGAGCATGCACCCTTTGTAGCATCTCTTTAGATATGCCTCTTGCTTGCAAATGGGAATATACGGTCTTAATCTTCTTCTTGCTGCCTATCATGCCAACATAGAGGGCATTTGTCTTTACTGCCCATTCCAGGACCATCTCATCGGAAAGATGACCTCGGGTGACGATTACGATGTAAGAGGACTCGTTTATCTCGAACTGTGGATATATCGCATCAAAGTCCTGAACTAAAATCTCGTCGGCATCGGGAAATCTTTGCCGGTTGGCGAATTTGGGGCTGTCATCAATTACAACCATCCTGAACTCAAGCATCTTGCCTATCTTGGCTAAGGCGAGCGAAATATGCCCGCCCCCGAATATGTATAAGGTTGGTGGTGGGGCAATGGGCTCAATAAATACGTCCATGACGCCGCCGCAGACCATACCTATCTCGGCGGCTTCTCTCCCGGTCAGGTCGAAATGCAAGACTTTGGCTTTGCCGTCAGCTATCACCTTCATAGCTTCTTTGCATACTTCTGACTCCAAGCTGCCACCACCTATGGAGCCTGTAATGGTGCCGTTGCTTTTTACGAGCATTTTTGCCCCTTGCTCTCGAGGGGTAGACCCCTTTGTCATGGTCACGGTGGCTAATGCGGCTCTCTCTCCTCTGCGCTTCAGTTTTATGATCTCTTCAAATATGTCTTCCATACAATAGCTCCTTATCAGTGTGGTGATGGTTTCTTGTCCGATTGAAATCTGGATTCAGTTTAAATTACCGGGATTGTTTGGAGTGCCGTCTTATTTTCAGTTTTGCCACAGTGGTAGTCAAACTTTCTCTCAGCCTTGCCACAAGGGAGTCTATGAATTTGCCTATAGGGTTTTTCCTCATGATAACGGTATCACTTATCATGGCTTTGTCTGGCTGAGGTTTGACGTAGCG
>CAZJMM010000152.1:1650-3485 GCA_964547155.1 uncultured Dehalococcoidaceae bacterium
TCTGGCTGAGGTTTGACGTAGCGAGGCTTTGTGGTAATCAAATTGCCTCTCAGCCTTGCCCCAAGGGAGTCCATGATTTTGGCTATAGGGTTTTTTTTACTTCCGATAACGGCATCGCTCATCATGGCTTTGTCTGGCTGAGGCTTGACGTAGCGAGGCTTTATGGTAACCAAATACATGACGGCGAGGTAAAGAAGAGTTACTATGGCGATAAGAAACCATACCCATAGTGGGGTTGGTGGCGCTGTTGGGCGTGTCGGCTCTACCGGTGGTGTGATTGCTTTTGCTTCGGTGCGGAAATAAAACACAGGGCTCCAGTCACTTGGGTATGGCTCGGTAGCCCGGACCCGCCAAAAATAATGAGTATCATACTCAAGCTCCTCGTCGTACCCATAAGCTGTTGTCGTAGTCTCAGTGTCGACAAGGATTTTGGTCATGCTCGGGTCAGAAGCCAATTGGAATTGGTATCCAGTAGTGTTTGCATACTGGGTCCAGGAGAAAGACACTGGTTTTATAGGGATATTGGCAGCGCCGTCGGTTGGCAGCAGCGGCGCAGGTCCGATGTAAGGCGAGGTCACTGCAAGTCCGGACTTGACAGTAAAATACATAGTAGAAGACCAGGGGCTCCTTATTTCCTCACCGTTCATTACTTCGCGAGCTCTGACCTTCCAGTAGTAATCATGACCAACTTCTAAAACTCCCGGGGGTAGTATATAGGCGGGCGCTTCCAGATTTTTGGGTTCATAGATTCCTCTTATTAGTGTCAGGGTAAACTTTTCATCCTTAGCCAACCAGAATTCATACTTCCTTGTTTCAGGGAATTGCCGCCAGCGGAAATTGACTTCGGCATTCCGTCCTGTTACCGGGTCAGCAGGAATAAGCTCACCAGGGGCTGGAGAGAGTGCCCACGGACCAGCTAAAGCCAGAAGGTCGGCGAATGCCCACAGGCACCCTTTCTTGTCGGCGAAATTGTAGGGGTGGTTGTCTATCGCCCAGAGGTAGATATCGGTATTGCTGGAGGACTTCAGAGAACTTGGCTCACGCATGAACCAGACAGGAAAGTTGATATCACCCGTCTCGGGTAGTCCGGTGGTGAGGTCATCCCATTCTAAAGGTGGTGGCACAAAGGCGGTGGGGTACAAAGTGCGGTCAACACCAGTCTGGGTGCCACTAAACGCAAGAATATCCCGCCAAGCGCCGTAGAGGACATCTTGTTGTTGGGTTAATCCGTAGAACTCTCTGTTGGGTGGTTCTAATTCTTGCCAGGCGCCGGTCACTTCCAGGACCCAGCGATAGATTTTGCCAGTTGTAGCATCACTGGCGGCATAAAAAGTATTGTTATACTGGAACTTGTCATCACAGAGGACATGGATGTTGCCGGTTATGGGGACAGGTATGGTCCGCTGAAATTCGATTCTCTTGGCGAGGAAGTCGGCGTAGGCAACTCTGCCCGAACCTGGCGTGCCTTCACCAACAATAACCCATTCTTCATCTACCGGGTTTACCAGAGGTGTAGCAATAGTGTGACCGGATTCGAGACAGGTAGTAACCTTTTGCCCCCATATCCAGGCACCGACCCCAGCCTTGGCTACGCCTCTGTGAACAAAAAGACCGTCGAGAAGGTAAACAACAGTCTCACTGGCTAAAGTAAAGTCGATTACTGGAGCGTTGGGGTGGGCATCATACCAGAGTCGACCCTGGTCTTGGGAGTACCAGAGCATGTTGGTTCCCAGAACCGCGAAAAAGATAAGTCTGGTATCGGCAATTCTGGGGTTGAGTCTGAGGATTATTTCATTATCATCAGAGGGAGTCCTGAAGCACAAGACTCGTTCCCA
>CAZJMM010000153.1:0-3480 GCA_964547155.1 uncultured Dehalococcoidaceae bacterium
ATTACTTGGGAGATCTTTTTTCCCATAGCCTTGCGAAAGATGTCAGCCTCACCGAGAGTGTAGCCAGCAAGAGCCTGGACAATGAGTAGGACCTGGTCTTGGTAGACGATGACGCCATAAGTCTCCTCTAAAATTTGATGAAGGGCTGGATGGATATAATGGACAGGTTCAAGCCCGTGTTTAGCACTAATAAAAGTAGGTATGTGTTCCATAGGTCCGGGGCGATAGAGAGCTATCATAGCGGCGATGTCACTAAAGTTAGTGGGTTTAAGTTCTTTTATGTAGCGGCGCATCCCGGCGCCTTCTAACTGGAAGACGCCTCCGGTCTCACCAGAAGCCAGAAGTTCAAAGGTTCTGGCGTCATTAAGAGGGATGTGATGTAAATTTATCTCTATACCTCGGTTTTGGGCAATAATCTCTTTAGCCTTAGCTAGAACAGTTAGATTAGCCAGCCCCAAGAAATCCATTTTGAGGAGTCCAAGGCGAGCTACATCTTCCATAGCAAACTGGGTCATAAAGGTGGCTTGCTGGCTATCTTTGCTGGCAAGTTGTAATGGCAGGTGTCGAGTTAGCGGTTCTTTAGATATAACCACTCCGGCAGCATGAGTGCTGGCATGGCGAGAGATACCTTCCAGTTTTTGAGCAGTATCTATCAGGTGACGTACTGCTTCATCTTGCTGATAAATTTCATAGAGCTCTTTATTTTCTTGTAAAGCTTTTTCTAAGGTCATACCTATTCCGAAGGGAATCAATCGGGCAATTCGGTCGACATGGCTGTAGGGCATACCTAACGCTCTGCCCACGTCTCTGATGGCAGCTCGGGCGCCTAAAGTGCCAAAAGTGATGATTTGAGCTACCCGGTCTGAGCCATATTTCTTAGTAACGTAATCAATGATTTCGTCTCTACGGTCATCCTGGAAATCGAGGTCAATATCGGGCATTTCACGGCGCTCCACATTTAGGAAGCGCTCGAAGACCAGTCTGTGGGCAAGAGGGTCAATATCAGTAACTCCCAAACAATAGAGGGTCAGACTGGCAGCGGCACTGCCTCGGACACCAAAGAGGATGCCCTGATTCCGAGCGAAGGAAATGATGTCCCAGACTACCAAGAAATAATGAGCAAACCGGGTCTTTCGGATGACATCTAATTCATAGTTTAGCCGCTGCTCTATTTCTGATGATGGTTGTGAGTATCGTTTCTTTAGTCCTTGCCAGCAAAGTTCAGTCAAATACTCGTCAGCGGTCTTGCCTTCGGGTAAGTCAACTTCAGGGAAGTGAAGCCTGTTAAATTCTAACTCCAGTTGACACATTTCGGCGATGCGTTGAGTGTTTTCTATAGCCTGTGGTAGGTCAGTAAACAGGTCTGCCATTTCCTCTTGGTTTTTGAGGTAAAAGAAGTCTCCTGCCATTTTCAGTCTTTTTTCATCGTATACAGAGGTATTAGTCTGGATGCAAAGAAGTATTTCGTGCGTAGAGGCATCTTCTTTATTGACATAATGTATGTCATTGGTGGCTACAGTGGGTATATTCAGTTCAGCTGACAGACGCAGCAACCTCTGGTTGATTTGCTCTAATTCTGGTATAGGGTGTCTCTGGATTTCTAAATAGAAGTCTTCAAAGACTTCTTTGTGCCATAGTGCTTCGGCAACAGCTTCGTCGTAGCGTCCTTGTAAAAGAAGGCGAGGTATTTGTCCATGAGCGCAGCCAGACAAGGTAATAAGCCCTTGGTGATACAAGGTTAGGAGTTCTTTATCTACTCTCGGTTTATAGTAAAAACCTTCAAGATGAGCCTTAGTTACCAGTTGAATTAGATTATGATAGCCTTGTTTGTTTTTAGCCAATAGAGTTAGGTGATAATGGTTTTTGTCGCTGCTGCTTCGACCGTGGCGGTTGGTTTCGGCTACATAGACTTCACAGCCGATAATAGGTTTAATCCCCGCCTCTTTGGCTGCTGTGTAGAAGGCAATGGCTCCATATAGGGTTCCGTGGTCGGTAATAGCTAAACTGCCCATACCTAATTCTTTAGCCTTGGCGACAAGCTGGGGAATGCGACACATACCATCAAGGAGACTATATTCGGTATGGACATGGAGGTGGGTAAACATTAAGCCCTACCTTTCCCGGGAGAGTTTTAAAAATTATAACATAGTTCTCGGTTGGTTTATTGTTAGAAGGAGTGGAGAAATTTTGTCTTGACGAAGTCAACTATTCCGCTTATTATCCATCTGGAGTGCTGAATTGAGAGCCGTTCTCTTTATAGTTAAGGTACTATTTGCGCTTTGTTTACCCTTATTTCTTATCACCAGCAATCTCCGCTGGGCAATTAATAGCCATCAGCTTTATGAGTATGGCTTTGATAGTCATCAGGTAGCTACAGGGACGGGCTTGCCGGAATCAGAACTTCAAAAGGTAGCTGTGAGCTTGATCAACTACTTTAACTTCGAGCGAGACACTGCCCAAGTGATGGTTATGAAGGAAGGGGAAAATCTCGAGCTGTTTACTGAACGTGAGATAATCCATCTTCAGGATGTAAGGGCTCTGGTTCGACTGGACTATTTCGTTCAGTTTCTTACTCTGGCTCTTATAGTGGTCTTTGGTCTAACCTTGGTGTTGGGGTGGAAAGAAGCGAGATGGCGAAGGCTGATTGAAGGGTTGCTGTGGGGGAGTGCTCTTACTCTTGGCTTGATAATTATCCTGGCACTTTGGTCTTTATTAAGTTTTGACCAGTTTTTTCTCCTTTTCCATCTGATAGGCTTCCCTAATGATTACTGGCTCCTTGACCCAAGCCAGCATTACTTAATCAGGCTCTTTCCTCAAGGGTTCTTCTATCAGGCGGCTCTGTTTATTGTTGGCGCTACTTTGGTGGAGGCATTAATAATAGGGGGTATTGCTTTTGGTGCGCAGAAGTCGCAATGCCTTAGAGACCGCAAGTGCTACAATCTGTAGCACTGCAACTACTGCAGGCGCTGCCGGTTCCGGCTATTGGACTGGTTTCACCTTCACCACTTTTGGAGAAGGAAGCAAAGCGAGAAAATACTCGTTTGGCACTCTGCTGGCAGCGGGGACAACAAACATCCTCGCCCGCTTTATTTATCGGGCGTAATAGCTCAAACTTATCATTGCAGACCGGGCAAAAATACTCGTAGATAGGCATTGTTACTAAACAAGTATAATCCAATGTCTGAGCTTAGTCAAACAATTTCCGTTTAATCTAAGCTGTAGCACTAAATTCAAAGGAGTTGTGATTACTTCTACTTTACCTATATTTACTTCATGGACGTTTGTTGTAGACTAAACAAAGTGAACTACTCTGAAATATACTGCAAGCTCTCAGTGTGACCATTCTCGACAAAGATAGTGGTTATGACTTAAAAGCTCTGGTCTCTGCTGAGAAGCCCAGCTTCTTGAGTTGCAAAATCAATGGGGAAGCGTCTGGGGTGTCAAGATGAAGAACAAGGTCTTTCTTGCCAGCTTCTGAAG
>CAZJMM010000154.1:0-3217 GCA_964547155.1 uncultured Dehalococcoidaceae bacterium
AAAAAAGCGAGCACCTCTTTTAGAGGTCTGGTATTCAATATGTGGTCTGGTTCACACCAGCCACGGCGAGCCACTCCTACCCCAAACTTCATGTAAGAAAGCTGCGCACCACTATGAGCGTCTGTGCCGATGATAAGCTTCACACCTAACTCTCGAGCCCGGAAGGTGTGAATATCTTTCAAGTCCAGCCTATTGGGCATAGCATTAATTTCCAGTGCCTTATTGTTTTTAGCGGCAGCTCGAAAAACAGCCTCCATGTCTATGGCTACTGGTTCCCGCTCGCCAATAAGACGGCAAGCGGGGTGGGCAATGGCATCAACATGGGGATTTTCAATAGCTCCCAGGACTCGCTGGGTCATCTGCTCTTCACTCTGTCCCATAGCTGAGTGGACGGCGGCGATAACAATGTCTAACTCGCTCAGCAGTGCTTCGGGCAGGTCAATGCTACCGTTGGCTCGGATATCTACCTCAATGCCGGTAATGATATTGATATCTTTAAGTTGCTCATTCAATTTTCTAATCTCTGCTATTTGCTGCCGCAGTCGCTCCTCACTGAGTCCATGGGCAATACCCCTTCCTGCTGAATGGTCGGTTATGGCTAAGTACTCATACCCCAAAGCCTTAGCCGCCTCTGCCAGTTCAGCTATTGAATCGTGCCCGTCACTCCAGTCGCTATGGACGTGGAAGTCTCCCTTTATATCGGATGTTTCTACCAGTTCTGGAATAGCTCGTTTTTCCGCCGTTTCTATTTCCTGGCGGGCTTCCCTTAGCTCTGGGGGAATATACTGGAGCCCGAGCCTTTTATAGAAAGCTTCCTCATTATCAAACTTCTCTAACTTACCGGTAGCTAAGTCAGTGATGCCGTATTCACTCAACTTGAGCCCCTGTTTTACCCCTCTTGTTCTGAGGAGGACATTGTGCTCCTTACTGCCAGTAAAGTACTGGAGCAGGGAGCCGAAGGAGTCATGCTCCACCAGCCTCAAGTCCACCTGTAGTCCGCCAGGGACGATGACGCTGGCTTTAGTTGGACCTTGAGCCAGCACCTGTCTTATCTGAGGCAGTCGGGTAAAGGCTTCAATCACTTCTTCCGGGTTATCGGCGGTGCCCATAAGGTCAATATCGCCCACCGTTTCTCGGAAACGGCGCAGGCTTCCGGCGGCAATAAGGTTCTTTACTCCAGGCAGGGGGCGGAGAGCACCAAGGATTTCTTCTACCACGGGTAGAGCTTCGCCGATGGGTATGCGCTGGTCTTTGCGTCTTAGAGCTTGAATCTGGTGGAGGATATTCTCGGCTGTCTTATCACCGAGGCGGAAAAGCTGGGCTACCTTTCCTTCTTGGATAGCCTTTTCAAGCTCGTCTATGGTCTTAATATCCAGTTCTGAAGATAGCTTCATGGCTGTCTTGGGACCGACACCGGGGATTTCCAGTAGAGTGCTTATACCTGCGGGGAATTCAGCTCTGAGCTTCTCGTAGTATTCCAGCTTGCCAGTGCTCATCAGCTCAGTAATCTTCTTGGCAATAGCTTCTCCGACTCCTGGGATGTCCTTCAGGTCTTCATCTTCGTCGAGCATAATCTCAATCTCTTTAGGCAGGTGTTCAATAGCTCGAGCTGCCCTTTGGTAGGCTCGAATCTTGAACGGGTTCTCTCCCTTAAGCTCCAGTAGGTCAGCAATATCCTGAAAAACTTTAGCTACAGCCGTATTCTTCATCTCTACTTGGTCTGCTTTTCTTTAGAGGACTTAATCCTTTTCTCTATGCATTCCCAGTTAATCTCGTCCCGTTCAAAGAAGGAATTAAAGTTGTCCTTCAGCCACTGGTCATAATTATCTTGAACATACTGTTGAAAGGCTTCTTCCAAGTCTTCCTTCAGCCACTCATAATGGTCGGCTTCCACATACTGACAAAAAGCTTCCACCAGCTCTTTCTTCTTAACGCTTCTTGGGACTCTTATCCCCCGCTCCCGAAGCTCCTGGGTGAGAAATTCGGCGACAGCTTTTCGGTCAAGCATTATTCGCTTTTATTAATTCCCTTCCGTATAGCGTTTAATCCTATCTCTTATCCACTTCCAGTCCGGATTGCCATGATTAAAGAAGGAGTTAAAGTTATCCTTTAGCCACTCGTAATAATCATCTTCAATATACTGGCAAAAAGCTTCTACCAGCTTTTCCTTCTTGATGCTTTTTGGTGTTTCTATCTCTAAGTCGTCAAATTCACAATTAAGAAATTCCTCAACTACTTGTCTGTCGAGCATCTTTAGTCTCCTTACTTTTGTATATGTAATTGGAGGAAATTTAGATCCCCATTCCCTTTTCTAGGTCTTTAAGAGCTTTCTTTTGTTTGTAAAGCTCCTCTACCCTCTTTAATTCAATGAATTTGATTTGATCCTTAATTTCGTGGAAAGTTCCTGAAATGAGTTTATCAAACTTGTCATAGTCTTTATTGGATGCCACTAAGAAAAGGTGACTATTCCAGAGGTCATAGGCATGCTTTAATTTTGACAAAGCATGGTAGATATCTCCTCCTACTTGGATTTCAAAAACACGGGTTGGCACAGAAAGCTCTACTCTCCTCCAGACAACATCAAGTTTACCTATATCAAAAGGATATTCTCCTTCAGCAATATAATTCTGCAGAACACCTATTTCAATTAGTTTTTGTTTTATTTCTTTGTGGACGGGCACCTCTTCTGTGGGTTTACCTTCCTTTACTGTTTCGATTAATTCAACTTCACCTTTACTTTTCCTAAGCTGGGAAATAACGTATTTAGCTAAGGCTGGATCAATTAATTGAAAACCACCGCGTACCCTATGCTTAAGAGTATCAGAAGTTGCTTTATCGTTTTCCCATTTGTCAGGAGGGAGACAATACTGAATATCAAACTCAAAACGCAAAGGCCAAATTACCCTTTTTTGTTTGATTTCTTCTGGCCAAAGCGGCTGGTCTTGGATAAACTTCGTTTGAACAGGCCCATAACCAATTACACCACTGACTGGATTTGTAGCATAAAATAGTATTACATCACCTTCTTGAAGATTATCCCAGAGATATTTTTGGCTTTTCTTAAGTCCCCAAATGTTCCCCCTTTTGAAAGCTTCCTTCCAGTTGTTGAGTATACCTACTGCAAGCCAATAATCATTCTTTTTCCTCTCGTCATAAATGTTCTTCAAATCTTCAAAATTCATCGGAATAGTTCTCCTCAACTCCATCCCAGCAGTCG
>CAZJMM010000154.1:3227-3454 GCA_964547155.1 uncultured Dehalococcoidaceae bacterium
TTCCTCCTTACTGTTCACCTCCCGCAGCATTTTTTGTATTTCTTGCCGGAGCCGCAGGGGCAGGGGTCGTTGCGACCAACCCTTTTGTTTACCGGGATGGCTGGTCTTGGAGGTGGCTTTTTTTCTTCTTTTACGATGTTGACCTTATAAATGATATGAGCGACGTCGTGTTGAATATTAGCCAGCAGGCTTTCAAAGAGGTTGTAGCCCTCTTTCTTGTACACTAT
>CAZJMM010000155.1:0-1945 GCA_964547155.1 uncultured Dehalococcoidaceae bacterium
TCTTTCGGTTTACCTTCTGAAGCAGTGAGTGCATCTCCACCTCCAGGGCTACACCAGAAAGCTCTCTTTCGATGCCGCCGTAGACAGCTCTGGGGGCTTCTGATAGGTCGTGCAGGCAGCGGTAGACAAGGTCAATGAAGTCCACGTGTAATCTGACGCCGCCGCCCTGGAGCAAGTCCAGGAGGTAGGCTTTGGCATCCTCGGGTATCGTCCACACTGCTCCCGGCTGGACTTTGATTTCTTCAGCCGACTCGATGTTCTCCAAAACGGCGATGGGGTTGCCGGAAAGCTCTAGGATGCGTGAGAGCTGCGATAGAGCCCTATTAAGCTCTCGCTGGCTCTCCATTAGGGGCGGGATATCGGAGAGCCCCCAGAACTGCTTGGGCTGACGAACGTTGGGGAAGATGACAAAGGGGATAAAGCCATAGGGGTTGGCTTTCTTTTCATAGAGGGCGTTATCAATGTAAAGCTCAAAGCTATCTTGTGTCCAGACTTCGACGATAGTGACTTGCTTCTTGGTAAGCTTCACTCCATAAGCCATCCGGACTTCATCCTGTCCCAGTGTGTATTTAGAAGCTACTCTCCAGACACGAGAGAGGTCGTCTCCCCACCACCAGGCAAAGATGCCGGTAACATCTGGAGCGGTTATTTTGACTCTTTTCTCCTTCGTATCCCAGAGGACCTTATAGCAGCCGTCGCCCAGGATAGCCGTGTCCAGCTCCGTCTCGTAATCTAACTGACCTAAATTGTTAGCCTCATAGACTTCTCTCAAGACCATTTCCGCCCTTCTGGCTATCTCCCCAGCTTCCCTGTCAGTGGTGCCGGTTTCTCCTGAGTCAGCACCTGCCGAAGGCGCCGCAAAAAGGGTATCGCAGGCGAAGTTAAAGCCCTGATATAGGTAGCTGGTCACCTTATCTATAGCCACTTTAGCGTAGTTAAAGACAAGCTGGCGTTCTTTGGTAGTGCGAGTCCACTGAGTACCGTTGTAGAAGTCCAGGTTCTCCTTGTAGCGTCGTAACCTGTCCTGGTCTACGTTGCTTAGAGACTGGGGGTTGAAGTTAGTCATTTCTTGTCGCCCCCGTGGCAGGTTCTGGACAGCCCTCTTCTCACGGTGCGGACGCTGATATTCAAAGCCTGGGCAATTTCTTTGTGGCTCTTCCCCTGGCGCTTCAGCTCGGCTATCTTTCGGTCTTTTACTCTTGTTGCCAGCCTCTGCCGCCACCTGGGCTCTTCTTCAACACACTTAGGCAACGGGCAGCCAAGGCAACTCGGAAATAGCTCACAGCCCTCGTCCCGCCATTCCTCATCCTCAGGCAATAACTCTAAGTCCATAGCTCAAATTATAAAACGAATGTTCTATTTTAATCAAGGGATTTTTGTCCCCTTTTTCCCCTAATCCCAAACGAGATGAAGTTTGCCTCCTTATTTGGTCTCCTGACATAAGCTCGTTTGGATGCCTTCCCGCCCTACCTCCCTGCGTCGCTACGCTGTTAAGGCTTTGCCTATGGCTCAGGTCCCTCTTCTCGCTCTGCCTTCATCGTGGAGATGATTTGACACGAACCTATGTTTCTGCAATGATTTAGCTATGGGTTACGTGAAGGTGAAAGCTAAACTTTCTAACTTACAGCGTCCGCGACAGCCGGCTGAATTGGAACTGTTAGTAGATACCGGTGCTATTTACACCGTTGTGCCTGGCGGACTGACCCGAAAACTGAGCCTGAAACCGAGAGGAAAAAGGAAATTCAGGTTAGCTGACGGCAGTACTATTGAGCGGGAATTCGGCTATGCTGAAATAGAGATAAACGGTCAGGTTGGTATGACTAACGTTGTTTTTGGCAAAGAAAACGATGCTGCCGTCCTCGGAGTAACCACCCTGGAGGAACTGGGGTTACAGGTTGACCCGCTGACTGGCGAACTTAAACCCTTGGAGCTGCTTCTTTACCTT
>CAZJMM010000155.1:2045-3451 GCA_964547155.1 uncultured Dehalococcoidaceae bacterium
CGGTTACTTTTGCTCATTACATTGTTTATCGTGTGTCTGGCTTTGTTGCCAGCACCGGTGTTTAGTCAAGGTGGTTGCCCCACCTTACATCTAAGCACCATGACTCCCAAGTCAGGTCCCGTCGGCACTGAGGTGACTTATACTGGAGAGCTGAACGTTACCGACAGCAACTACAGCATCTTCTGGGACACTCTGGAAGAGGGTCCACTGCTGGCTCAAGGTGAGTCTGTAGAATATGACATCTCCGGCAGCTTTACTGTCCCGGAGGCTCCCTACGGCAAGCATTTCATCTGGCTTTTCAACCACAAGACCCAGAACGCCTGTCGCACCCAGGAATTCAAAATCACCCCCAGCCTCACTCCAAACCCCGCCTCGGCTCCCCCGGGCACCCAGGTCAACGTATCGGGTAACGGCTTCCCCGCCGACCAAGCCATTGAGATAACTTTTGGCGGTACTGTTGTTGACAATGTTAGCGCCGACGAGCAGGGTGTCTTCACGTCTACCATCACTGTCCCGACAACTTTCTGTGGCAACCACACCATTACGGCTACCAACGCCGAGTTAAGCAGCACTGACATCCCCAAAGTTAGCTTCGAAGTTGTCCCCAAGATTGCTGTGGACAACCCGGCACCTACTATCGGCGGTGAGGTCAGGGTCATAGGATGTGGCTTTGCCCCTCAAAGCGAGATAACTATCAAATACGACGACTCCGTCGTCCAGCCCAAAGAGGAAAGTGTTATTACGGATGATAGCGGTAGCTTTCAGGCTACCTTCGTCATTCCCAACAGCCCCAAGAGCACCCACACCCTGAGCGCTCTCGATACCTCAGGCGGCACTGCTTCCGGCAATATGGCTACCACGATCCTGGGGCTGGAGAAAGAGCCCCCGCCCCGACCCGTGCCCAAAACTCCCATGAACGAAAGGTTCGGCATCTACGGCTCCAAGGTGGTCGCCTTCGACTGGACAGATGTGGAAGACCCCAGCGGTCTTACTTACACGCTTGAAATAGGTAAAGACCTCACCTTCTTCCCCCTTGAGAGGAAAAAGAAAAGCCTGGAAGAGTCCAGCTATACTTTAGCCCCCAATGAAGCCCTGCCCATGGGCACCTACTACTGGCGGGTCAGAGCCACAGACAATGCCGGCAACGAGAGCGAGTGGTCGGTCTCTCCCTACCCCCTTAAAATTGGGCTCATACCACTCTGGGGCTTTGTCATCGCCGGATTTGTTGCCCTAATCATCGCCCTCTACATCCTCCGGACTATCATCCGCTTCATCGTCAGCTTCTTCAGGTACTATTCATAAGACCATTGTGAAGCGACGGGTTAAACCAAAGACAAAGTGATAAGACGGTCTAAGGTCAAGGACGTAGCGGTGAGTCTGACCAAGGTAAAAAGCAAAGCCTCAAT
>CAZJMM010000156.1:0-3439 GCA_964547155.1 uncultured Dehalococcoidaceae bacterium
GCCACACCCTTTGCCTCAACAGAGTTGACTGTCCATCGTTGTGTTTACAAGCAAACCACTGCCTCAGCTATAGTGCATGCTCATCCTCCATATGCTGTGACTTTATCTTTTACCGAAAGAGAACTTGCCCCTTGCGATGTGGAAGGTCAGTTATTGTTGGGTAAAGTGCCAGTCTTGGGCTGGGACACAATAGTAAGACCAGGAGAACTTGCTGAAGAAATTTCTGAGGCACTAAGAGAGCATAAGATTGTGATAGTGCGGGGTCACGGTAGCTTTGCTGCTGGTCAATTGTTGGAAGAAGCCTATCACTACACTACAACTCTGGAAGAAAGCTGTCGTCTTCTCTATTTGTTGAAGACCTTAGGGATAAATTCAAACCAGCCCCTCTAATTCCCCTCCCATCTTTGCCATTGGTCAAAGATTGTCCTTTTAAGACCTCTTTGAAAATCTCGTTCATTTACTGGACTTAGCTTGTGTCTTGGCTGACTTGGAATAGACAGGTGTACACCAAGCGAAGTACTTGGAATTTCCTCCCTGGATGACCCCAAAATAAATATTCTGTAGTTTTTTGGTTATCTTGCCAATTTTCCCAGTGCCCACTGGGCGGCGGTCAACTTCCAAAATTGGGGTAATGTGGGCAGCTGTGCCGGTGAAGAAACATTCTTCTGCACTGTAAAGTTCACTGCGGTCTACAGACCTTTCCTCAGTCTCCAACCCGAGTTCATTACGGGCTAACTTTATCACGGTATCGCGAGTAATACCCATCAGGATATTGTCTGAACTTGGGGGTGTTATTAATTTTCCGTTTATGACCAGGAAGATATTTTCACCACTCCCCTCAGAGACATGTCCGTCGTGAGTCAGCAGTATTGCCTCATCAAAGCCACTCTCCCAGGCTTCGGTTCTGGCTAAGGCGCTGTTTACATATATGCCGGTAATTTTGCCCCGAGCTGGTATCATGGTGTCATCAACTCGCCGCCAGGAGGAGATACCGCAGCGCACCCCCTTATCGGTATCCAAATATGCAGGTAGGGTAGTTACAATTATGAGTAAGTCGTCCTCCAAATCGTGGAGACGGACTCCAATAGCTTGGGAACTTTTGTAAGCCAAGGGGCGAATGTAAACATCCTCATGTAAGCCACTTTTCTCCACCAGTTGTACTGTTAGCCGGGTGAGGTCGTTTAGAGTGTAAGGTAATTTGATTTTCAAAATACGGCAGCCGTTAAGCATACGCCTATAATGGTCTTCAAGTCGGAAGACATAGAGTTGTTGTTGTTCGCTATTCCAGTTACCCCGGATGCCCTCAAAACACCCTGTACCGTAGTGGAAAGCATGGGTCAAAATGCCAATCTTGGCTTCTGAAAGAGGCATGAACTCCTTATTAAAGAAAGCATATGGGGGCATTTGTCCTTTCTCCCTTCAAGCTAAATTCCTGTTACTAATGGCTCAAGATTATAGTTTTTGTTTGAATTAAAAGCAAGGCTAATGAAGGGAGACCTTCTTGTTAGTAGTCCTCTGCCTCGGCAGCTAATATTTCCTTCAGAGGGAGAGTCCGTCCGGTTTGGATAGAAGTGAATCCGTATTTTTTGCGGATGCGGTCAATTGCTTTATTCAAGAGTTCCCGCCTGTTTACTGACTTATCCAGCAAGGAAAGCTGTTTACTGTCCATCAGGTGGGATACGCCAATCCCGATGAGGCGTACTAACTTTTGCTTCTTAGTCAGGGCTTCATTCAGTAAATTGTGAGCTGTGTTGAAGATAACCTCATCGCTGTCGCTGGTTTTCTTCAAGGTGGTTTGGCGGCTGATGGTTTCAAAATCAGAATAGCGCAGTTTCAGGACCACACACCTGGCTTGTTTGTTCCGATAGCGTAGTTCAGCCCCTACCCTCTCGCATAAATAGCGTAGAGTAGCTTTGAGGAAAGAGCCGTCTAATGTATCTTCAGCGAAGGTGGTTTCCCGACTAATAGATTTAGTCTCACCTGGTGGCTCTACTTCCCGGTCGTCTATGGCATTAGCGTAATTGTGGAGGAATACCCCCGGCGCTCCAAAATACTTCTGAAGCAAGGAAACAGGTGTCTCTGCCAGCTCACCTATGGTGGTTATCCCTAACTCCTTCAGTGCTTTTGCTGTCTTTTTGCCGACGCCAGGTAGTTGAGAAACAGGCAAGGGGGCTAAAAAGGAGCGTTCGTCTCCCGGGGTGATTTCAAGTAAGCCATCTGGTTTACAAAAGTCAGAGGCAACCTTAGCTACTACCTTACAACTGGCAATGCCAATGGAAGCGGTAAGCTTAAGCTCATTTTTGATGCGCTCTTTTATCTTTTGAGCAAGCTTACCGGGAGAACCAAAAATATTTTCAGTACCAGTAGCATCGAGATAGGCTTCATCCAACCCTGCGGGTTCTACCTGGGGGGAGAAATCAGACAAAATTTCCATGAACTTGTCGGAAGCCTCTTGGTAGCGAGGAAAATTGCCTTGAATAAAGATAGCTTGAGGACAGAGATGGTAACCCTTAATTAAAGGCATACCGGCTCGGATACCGAATTTTCTGGCTTCATAAGATGCAGAAGCCACTACTCCACGTCGGTCAGGACGTCCACCCACGACTACCGGTTTGCCCTGAAGATTAGGGTTAAGGGCTTGCTCTACAGAAACAAAGAAAGCATCTAAGTCAATGTGAAAAATGCGACGGTTCAACTACAGTAACTTCATTTGCTCTTTGGCTATTCCAGCCCCGCTCCAGCCCAAGACTCGCAAGAGTTCTCCTATGGCAACCTCGTTATGGCTGGATAAGGGGAGGTTCGGGTTTATCTGGTATTGATTCTGCCTGCCCATCTTCTTCCGGGAAATATAACCAGCTTTTTCCAGTTCAGCGATGATTTTATGGGCAGTCCTTTCAGTTATGCCTACAGCTTGAGCAATTACTCGAGCCGTGCTCTGGGGATGACGAGCAATGTAACTTAAAACTAAACCATGGTTGGTGATAAAAGTCCATTTTTTTGTCATTTTTTAATAATTTTTTTGCGAAAAATATTGACAAATAAAAAGAATTGTGTTACGGTATTATTGAATTGAATTTCATTGTTTTTATTTCATTATTGCGGGTTCATTATACCAGTTGCAAAGTTGTGAGTCAAGGACGATGCAACGGTTGTTTACAAATTGTTCCTCCCTTTCAATTGTTTTAACAAAAAGGAGGTGAAAAACTGCGATGGCTGTAAAAAAGAAGGCCGCTAAGAAAGCCGCTAAGAAGAAATAGCACTTATAGCGGGCACAAGTAAGGAAGCCATCTTTAAAGATGGCTTCCTTACTTTTTTGAGGAAATCATAAATAAAGGCTATAATTTAGCATTAGGAGATTGGCATAGGGGGTGTGAACAATGGCTATAAGAACTAAACAAGATGCTGCCAGAGTTTTGGCGGATGTAGCCGGTGATAAACG
>CAZJMM010000157.1:0-3436 GCA_964547155.1 uncultured Dehalococcoidaceae bacterium
ATCTCTTCCTTAGACCTCTGCTTCCCCATAGCTCTTCTGAGCTTGTCCGCCTCAGCCGGGGCAAAACCAGCAATATCAACGGCTATCCTTATCACCTGCTCCTGGAACAGTATCACTCCCAGAGTCTCTTTCAATATTGGTTCAAGTTTGGGATGAAGATAACTAACCTTCTCCTTCCCCTGTCGTCTTCTTAAGTATGGATGCACCATGTTTCCCTGAAGCGGTCCCGGTCTGACAATAGCTACCTCGATTACCAAGTCATCAAGACATCGGGGCTTTGATTTGGGAAGGGTCTGCATCTGAGCCCGGCTCTCCACCTGAAAAACGCCCACGGTATCAGCTCGGCAGAGCATGTCATAAACTTTAGAATCATCTAAGGGAATGGAATTAAGGTCAAGCTTAAGACCGCGGTGTTTTTCAATCAGCTCTACCGCATCATGAATCAGAGAAAGCATTCTTAAACCGAGGAGGTCGACTTTTATGAGACCAACTTCTTCAATATCATCCTTGTTCCACTGGGTGACTATCCTGCCTGGGGCTGTTGCGGGCTCGAGGGGCACTATGTCCACCAGAGAACAGGAGCTGACTATCATTCCGCCAACATGGATAGATAAATGCCTGGGGAAGTCAGCTATCTCCTGGCATAGCGAGATGAATTTCTGCCACGGGAGGCTCGTGTTATCCTTAAACTCGCTTAATTCAGCCACTTCACCTTTAAGGTTCGAAACTGAGTAACTGTCTATGGATTTTGCCAGTCGGTCAATGTAGTGGACAGGAATGCTCATAGCCTTACCTACATCCCTGACTGCATTTCTTGCCTGGAAGGTAACCACATTAGAAACCATGGCGGTATGTTCCTGACCATATTTCTCATAAACGTACTGGATGAGCTTTTCACGATGATTTGTGGAAACATCGATGTCTATGTCAGGTGTGCCTTTCATGCCTTCGTTTAAGAAGCGTTCAAAGAGAAGGTTGTGTCTTATCGGGTCAACCCTGGTTATACCTAACACATAGGCAACTATGGAGTCGGCTGCTGAGCCTCTCCCCTGGGCTGGTATGCCATTTTCTTTGGCGTAGCGCATGATGTCCCAGACAATGAGGAAATAGCCAGCTAAGTCCATCCTCTCAATGACGCCAAGCTCGTGCTCCAGTTGCCTTTTCACTTCGTTGGTTACCGGCTTATACCTCTCCTCTGCACCAAGGTAACAGAGCTTCCTCAGGTAGCTCATAGCAGTCTCGCCCTCAGGCAACGGAAAATCAGGGAAGCGATATTCCTCAAACTTCAGGTCAACAGAGCACCTCTCAGCAATTAAGGAAGTATTCACAATAGCCTCAGGGTAGCTGGAGAAGAGTTGAGACATTTCCTTGTGGGACTTCAGGTAGTACTCATGGTTCGGGTGGCGCAATTTTCCTGACTTATCCAGTGTAGTCCTGTTCTTGATGCATACCAGGACGTCCTGAAGCCTGTACTTTTCTGGGGTGGCATAGTGGACGTTGTTGGTAGCTACATAGTTGATGCCCAGTTTTGTTGCCATTGACACCAGTTGCTCACAGAGTCTTGCATCCTCGGGAAGATAGTGGTGCTGAAGCTCGATAAAGAAGTTTTCCTTGCCAAACATTTCAAGGTATCTTTCAGCCGCAACCAAGGCAGCATCTTCCTTCCCTTTCAATAGACTTTTGCAAACCTCCCCCCTCCTGCAGCCGGAGAGACAAATTAGCCCTGATGACAGCCTCGCAAGAGTTGACCAGTCCAGAGTAGCTGTGGTCTTGCCGCCTCTTAAATGGGAATGGCTGATGAGTCGGCAGAGGTTTGAATAGCCAACCTTGTCTTCGGCAATAAGTGTGAGATGATGACCATTCTCTAATGTCAGCTCAGCGCCAATTATGGGCTTCACTCCTGATTCTCTCGCTACCTTGTAGAAGCGGACTGCCCCGTAGAGACCATCGTGGTCGGTTATAGCCAGGGCTACCATGCCAAGCTCTTTAGCTCTGGTAACTAACTCCTCAGGGCACGAGGCGCCGTCAAGCAAAGAGAAGTTACTATGACAGTGGAGTTCAACGTAGCTACCCATCTTCCCAATTACCTCGGCTAATCGTGAATGCGGTTCAGATACCAGCGGTTGGTCTTCATATCCCGGTAAATGTCGCACACCAGCCCACTACTGGTCCTGATTGTAAAGCAGTCTCTGGCTATCTCTTCCCTCCACCATTCATCAGCCACCCGCCAGTGCTGGTAGATGCTTTTTATCTTCTCCATCTTGTCATTTCTCACGAAACTAAGCGGAGTCCCGCCAATATTGCACCTGACCTTTATTTCCTTAGGCTTTCGCAATAGTTTTGTCATTGGGTTTCCTGAACCTCAGTCAGCCTGAAACCGCGCTCTGGAATCAAAGCGCCTTGGTCTACAAATGCCGCCTTTTTTAATCTCAGCCCGCAAAGGCTAGTTAGCTTCCTTTTTTGGCTTGGTTTTTCCTTCAGAATGTCAAGCTGCTTGCCGTGGTCTGCCTCAGCCTCAAGGCTTATGTCTATGCCGTCTACTGGCTCAGAGAACCCTGCTCTCTCCAGCCACGAATTTACTCTTGCCATTATCACCTTGTGCGAGTTGGTTCCCTCCTTCAGGCTAAGAGTGACTTCCGCTGAATTTGTGGGGAAACTCACACTCAGCTTGATCTTGCTGCAGACCTGCCCTTGTTTCCTGAATTCGGTCAGAAACCTGTCCAGAACCTTGTCTACAACGTTAAGAAGCTCCAGATAATTGTCTATGGGCGCATCAAATTGAATACCGCTGCCCATGAGGTTAGGCTTAGCCTTTGGTATAAGCGGCGTCCTATCGATGCCGTGGGCAAGCTCGTAAATTAGAGTTCCATCCTCGTCGAATTGCTCAACCAGCTCCTCTTTGGTGAAGCTCCATAGCTGGCTTACGATGCGAATCCCCAGGAGATTCAACTTCTTTTTGGTCTCATCCGAGCAGGGCAACAAATTTACTGAGAAGGGAGCCAGGAAATTTATCTCCTTGCCCTGGGGGACTATGATAGGGACTTCGGGCTTGGTGACATAGGCAGCTGTCTTGGATAGAAACTTGTTGCTGGCAATGCCAAGACAGGCTCTGAGTCCAGTATGATGAGATAAATCGCCGACAATACTTCTGGCTAAGTTTGATTCATCTTCAAAGCCCGTCGCATCAAAGAAAACGCAGCCCAGCTCCCCAGTTTCGACTGACGGGCTGAAGCTTCCCAGGAGCTGTACTGTTTGCTCATAAATTTCATAATACTTTCTTTCATCTAAAGGCAGAAACTCAGCTTCAGGACAAAGTATATGAGCTTCATTGAGAGGCATACCCAATCTAACTCCGCGTTCGATGGCTTCTATAGAGGAATCATAGACAGGCTTTCTTTCAAAAGGAAAACCACCTATTATTAATGGTTTATCCCAA